>NZ_JBALPC010000087.1:0-12861 GCF_036965225.1 Bacillus sp. JJ1474
AAATGATTGTGATAATCTTTTAACAGAATTACCGTTGTGACATCCTAAACCCTTAGTAATAAAGGTTTTTTGGAGAAATGGTTTGAAAACTTCATCCATTTAATTTATTATGAGACATGTTAAACAAAAATTTGTTACAACGTTTAGAATTCAGTAATTTTGTTTACAAATGTAAGTAAGAATGCTTAATATGTCTAATTTAAGTCACCCATTTATATTTTTGGGAGGAGGTGAAACCATGAACAAGACAGAACTAATTAACGCAGTTGCTGAGAGCAGTGAACTTTCTAAAAAGGACGCTACTAAAGCAGTTGATGCAGTATTTGATGCAATCCTAGATGCTTTAAAAGCTGGTGATAAAGTACAATTAATTGGTTTCGGAAACTTTGAAGTTCGTGAGCGTGCTGCCCGTAAAGGACGCAACCCGCAAACTGGCGAAGAAATCGAAATCGCTGCAAGCAAAGTTCCTGCATTCAAACCAGGAAAAGCATTGAAAGATGCTGTTAAATAAGTACATACAAGTGCTTAAACAAAGCCTAAGTTAAAAACCGCGATCATTCGCGGTTTTTTTTATATCAATGCCCCCTTGCATTTCTTTTTGCTTGTAATGAAAATAATATGCTAATATGGAAATATTGGAGTTTAAGAAAGCAAGATTGTCTGAGGGGGAAGTTTGATGTCGAACGTAAATCGTGCGCAGATAGAAGATGCCGTACGTTTAATATTAGAAGCAGTCGGGGAAGATCCAAACCGTGAAGGATTATTAGATACACCAAAGCGAGTAGCAAAAATGTATGAAGAGGTGTTTGCAGGATTAAATCAGGATCCGAAAGAATACTTCGAGACCATTTTTAGCGAAGATCATGAAGAGTTAGTGTTAGTAAAGGACATCCCTTTCTATTCACTTTGTGAGCACCACCTTGTACCTTTTTACGGAAAAGCACATGTTGCATATATTCCTAGAAATGGCCGAGTTGCAGGATTAAGTAAATTGGCTAGGGCAGTGGAGGCAGTTGCGAAACGTCCACAGCTTCAGGAACGAATTACTTCTACAGTGGCGGATGCGATTTTAGAGAAGCTTGAGCCAAATGGAGTAATGGTTGTAGTGGAAGCTGAACATATGTGCATGACGATGCGCGGAGTGAAAAAGCCGGGCTCCAAAACAGTTACAACTGCTGTTAGAGGTACATTCTCAGAAGATGATAAAGCACGTGCTGAAGTTTTAGCTTTAATCAAGTTTTAATCCATTAAGCTAAGAATGAGAGAATTCTTCTTGACGCTTAAATAATCGCTAAAAGGGTGTTAGTATGGATAAGAAAAATCCCAATGGAAATGATTATATCGTTATTAAGGCAAAGGAAGACGGTGTCAATGTCATAGGTTTAACAAGAGGAACTGATACTAGATTTCATCATTCGGAAAAACTGGATCAAGGTGAAGTCATGATTGCTCAGTTCACAGAGCATACTTCCGCCATTAAAATAAGAGGAAGCGCGAAAATCCTGACATCTTATGGTGAGATAGACAGCGAAGCGAAAAAATAACTTTATCGCAGATTAACGAGCTGTAAGATCCCCACTTCAAAATGTTGTTTAAAACAATAAATTCTACTTGGGGATCAACAGCCCGTAAAGGCCCGATTGGTTCAACTAACATTTAGCGGGGATAAAGCGCCCCATTAAATGAAGTTTCACTTTAATCCATTTGCAGGCTTTTATATGTAAGACTTTAGTTTTTCCGGAAAATCTCCTATTAAGGTATTCTAAGTTGTGATATAATTGTCCTGCCTTATGGATATTAGATATGTGTAATAAATGTAAAAAAGAAGAAAATGATAATAACGCACTGATGAAGAAAACTTAAGGAAATCAAGGGTGATCGCATGCTAGACATGAATGTGAAAATGGCAATTGTTAAGGAGCAAATCGAAAAAAAGATACGGCACCCTTATTTACTTAAATACATAGAATCTCCAAATATAGATGAAGATAAGCTATTACTTCTAGTTACGGTTCTTGATCATGTTAATCTTCCTGAAGAAAGGCTAAGAAACTTTGCTATTACAACGATGCTGATTCAAATTGCGCTTGATACACATGAATTAGTAACGAATGAAGAGCTGGACTCAGATCAACTAAAAGACAGGCAGCTAACAGTTCTCGCCGGTGTGTATTATAGCGGTTTATATTATAAGATTCTTGCCGAACTTGAAGATATCCCCTTGATTAAATCGCTGGCTACAGGTATTAAAGAAGTAAATGAAAATAAGATTTCTGTTTATCAAACAGCAGTTGAAGCAGTTGATATATTAATGGAAAGTGTAAAAAAGATTGAATCCTCATTATTTGAAAAGGTAATTGATTTAATAGAGGATCCGAATTGGAACGAATTTGCCTCTAACCTTTTATTTAGAAAAAGATTGTTGATGGAAAAGATGAGATTTTTAAAAGGTGAGACATCAATCGTTTTTGAGGCACTGAAAAAATTGTTACTACCTAAAAATCAAAATACCGAGCTATGTGAAGAGCAGCAGCACTTATTGATTCACACGTGCGACAGGTATCTTAATAGCTCAAAGCAATTAATTGATAAATATATGAGCAAACTCCCGAATCTGAATGAACCGATGAAGCAAAGAGCATATGCAATCATTAGTCAGCATCAGCCCGCAGAAAATATATTTGTGGAGGAAGGTTAGAAGGCATGCAACAATCAAAAGAAGAGCGCGTCCATCATGTTTTTGAGAAGATCTATGACAATTATGACAAGATGAATTCCGTCATTAGCTTTCAGCAGCATTTAAGATGGCGTAAGGACACCATGAAACGCATGAATGTCCAAAAAGGTTCCAAAGCATTAGACCTTTGCTGTGGAACTGCTGATTGGACTATTAGCATGGCAGAGGCAGTAGGAACTGAGGGAGAAGTGGTAGGCCTTGATTTCAGCAAAAACATGCTGAAAATCGGTGAGCAAAAGGTAAAAGAGCTGAATTTGAAGCAAGTTAAGCTCGTTCATGGCAATGCAATGGAACTGCCATTCCCCGATCACTCCTTTGATTATGTGACAATAGGCTTTGGACTCCGAAATGTGCCGGATTATTTGCAAGTATTAAAGGAAATGCGCCGCGTGCTTAAACCTGGTGGTATGGCTGTTTGCCTTGAAACATCTCAGCCAACGATGTTTGGCTATAAACAAGCATATTACCTTTATTTCCGCTTTATCATGCCTATGTTCGGAAAAATATTTGCAAAAAGCTATAAAGAGTATTCATGGTTACAAGAATCAGCCCGCGATTTCCCTGGTATGAAGGAGCTTGCAAACATGTTCGAAGAAGCTGGTTTTGTCAAAGTAACATATAAACCGTACAGCGGTGGAGTTGCAGCGGTGCACATTGGAAGTAAAGAAAAATAAAACTTTTTTCTGAATGCTTTTTTCATAGAAATTAATGTCCGGACGGATCCAATGAAGAACTTCTGGCTCGATTTGTACGTCCTCTAATGTATGGAAGCTGCAGACAGGATTTTAAGCTGGGTGAGTATGGGAAATGAAGTTAAAAATGATGTATTCATTTCTAAATTCCGATTTAAAAAATATAGAGCAAACACTCGAAGAGACAGTTCAAGCGGAGTCTCCTTTATTACACCAAGCATCCTTGCATTTATTAAAAGCTGGGGGAAAGAGAATCCGCCCCGTTTTTGTTTTGCTTGCTGGCAAGTTTGGCGCTTACGACATTAACAAAATAAAAAATGTGGCTGTTGCGCTTGAGTTAATTCACATGGCTTCCCTCGTTCATGATGATGTCATTGATGATGCAGAATTAAGACGGGGAAAGCCAACAATTAAAGCCAAATGGGATAATAAAGTCGCCATGTACACAGGGGACTATATTTTTGCTCGTGCTTTGGAACTGATTACAGATATTGAGAATCCATTTACTCATCAGATTTTGTCAAACACGTTAGTTGAACTTTGTATTGGTGAGATTGAACAGATTCAGGATAAATATAATTTTGAACAAAATATTCGCGATTACTTCCGAAGAATAAAGCGGAAGACAGCGATACTCATTGCTGTAAGCTGCCAGCTTGGGGCAATTGCAGCTGACGTTGATGAAAAGGTCCACAAAAAGCTGTATCGCTTTGGGTATTATGTTGGAATGTCCTATCAGATTATTGATGACGTCCTTGACTTTACAGGCACGGAAAAAGAGCTCGGGAAACCAGCTGGAGATGACCTTCATCAAGGCAATATTACTTTACCGGTCTTTTTTGCCATGGAGGATGCAGAAATTCGAAAAGAGATTATTAAAGTTCGTGAAACGACAGAACGAAGTGATATGGAAAGAATCATTTCGCTCATTAAGAACTCTGGCGCCATCGAAAGATCTCTTCAAGTCAGTGATTTATATTTAAATAAGGCACTGGATATATTAAAAGAACTCCCGCAAAATCGTGCAAAGAAAACACTAATCGATATTGCGAAAGTGATTGGCAAAAGAAGTTTTTAATCACGATTTGGTCGATGTTTCTCCATTGACCTTGTATTATCTTCAAAACAATGTTAATATTTTCGTGGATTATCGTATTAGGATAATTCACTATACATAGCTTTAGGAGTTGACATTTATGGAAAAAACATTTTTAATGGTTAAGCCTGACGGCGTTCAACGTAATTTAATTGGTGAGATCGTTGCCCGTTTCGAGAAGAAGGGTTTTCAGCTTGTTGGCGGTAAGCTTATGAGCATCTCTAAGGAACTTGCTGAGCAGCATTATGGTGAGCACAAAGAGCGTCCTTTCTTCGGAGAATTAGTAGATTTCATCACTTCTGGCCCTGTTTTCGCAATGGTATGGGAAGGCGAAAATGTAATTGCAACAGCTCGTCAAATGATGGGAGCAACTAATCCAAAAGATTCAGCACCAGGTACAATCCGTGGTGATTTCGCAGCTACTGTAGGAAAAAATATTATTCACGGTTCTGATTCACCTGAAAGTGCAGAACGTGAAATTGGCTTATTCTTCAAACAAGAAGAACTTGTAGAATACTCAAAGTTAATGAATGAGTGGATTAACTAAATGGAAAAAGTGCTCGCAAACATTGCGGGTGCTTTTTTTTGTTATAATCCCTTTTTGAAACAAATTTTGGTCCTTTTTGTCAAATTTTCAGCTATACTTACTTTATATGAGAATAGAATGAATATATGCTTAGGGGAGAAGGGCAAATGTCTAGTGATTATCAAAGCTTTATTGTAAATATAAAGAAGAAAACAGGAATTGACCTATCTTTATATAAGGAAGCACAAATGAAAAGGAGACTCCTATCTCTTTATGAAAAAAAGGGATATAAGACCTTTCAAGAGTTTTTTGAAGCAATAAGAATGGATAATCAGCTTTTAAATGAATTTTTGGATAGAATGACCATTAACGTTTCTGAATTTTATCGAAATTCAAAAAGGTGGGAGGTGCTAGAGAATAAAATACTTCCTAAATTGCTGGCTAATAATAGACGGTTAAAAATATGGAGTGCTGCTTGCTCCACTGGTGAAGAGCCTTACACGTTAGCCATGGTAATGTCAAATTTTATGTCATTATCCCAAGTGCAAATATTGGCGACAGATATTGATGAAAATGTCATTGCGAGAGCAAAAATTGGTACATACCCTGAAAGATCATTGAATGAAGTCCCAGAAGATATGAAGAAGAAATACTTTGTGAAGGACGGAAGCTTTTATAAAGTGTCAGATGAAATCAAAAAAACTGTAACCTTTAGAAAGCAAAATTTGCTTTCAGATCCATTTGGCGGACCATTTGATCTCATTGTGTGCCGGAATGTCCTCATTTATTTTACGGAAGAGGCGAAGGATACGCTTTATAATAAATTTAGCAACGCTTTAAAAACAGATGGCATTTTTTTTGTTGGCAGCACAGAGCAAATATTTAATCCTAGCAAATATGATTTTGAATCGGAGGATACATTCTTCTACAGAAAAAAATAAAGATCAGCAGTCTGTTTAGATGCAGGCTTCTTTCTTTTAGAAGTTTATATTTTTTTGTGTTGAAAATGCCGGCCTTCCTTGAATGGATTGTACGTAATAATTATTGTTTTTTTGCAAAAAATTAAATGAATTTTCTATTTTTACTATTCATATTTTTGCCGATATGTTATATTGGTACATAATTCTTTAATGAGTTGAAGGGGGAAAGAGTTTTGAGATATTTGACTTCAGGTGAATCACATGGACCGCAGCTGACCGCTATTATTGAGGGGCTGCCAGCGGGGTTGCCTTTGCTTACTTCTGATATAAATATAGAATTAGCTAGACGTCAAAAAGGACATGGCCGAGGCAGAAGAATGCAAATTGAAAAGGATACAGTACAAATTACTGGGGGAGTCAGGCACGGATACACTTTAGGATCCCCAGTTGCATTAGTCGTTGAAAATAACGATTGGAAGCACTGGACGAAAATTATGGGTCAAGATCCTATTGCTCCAGAAGAAGAAGAAGAGATAAAAAGAAAAATTACTCGTCCTCGCCCTGGGCACGCTGATTTGAATGGTGCTCTAAAATATGGACATAGAGACATGAGAAATGTTCTTGAACGCTCTTCAGCAAGAGAAACGACTGTAAGGGTGGCTGCAGGGGCAGTTGCCAAAAAGCTATTAGCTGAGCTTGGAATAAATATCGCTTCTCATGTTTTAGAAATTGGCGGAATTAAATCCGCAGTCAGAGAATACGAAACTCTTGAAAAGCTGAAGGAGATTTCAGAAGACTCACCAGTTCGCTGCATAGATCCTGATGCAGCACAGCAAATGATGAAAGCTATTGATGATGCAAAAGAGCAAGGTGATTCTATTGGCGGTATTGTTGAAGTCATCGTTGAAGGCATGCCTCCAGGAGTCGGCAGCTATGTTCACTATGATCGTAAGCTTGACGCTAAATTATCAAGCGGGATAATGAGCATCAATGCCTTTAAAGGTGTAGAGATTGGGATCGGCTTTGAAGCGGCAAGTAAGCCAGGCAGCGAAGTTCATGATGAAATTGCATGGAGCCAGGAACAAGGCTATTACCGTAAAACGAATCGTTTAGGCGGCTTAGAAGGCGGAATGTCAACAGGTATGCCGATTGTAGTAAGGGGAGTCATGAAGCCTATTCCTACTTTATATAAACCGCTTCAAAGTGTGGATATTGAAACGAAGGAGCCATTTGCAGCAAGCATTGAGAGGTCTGACAGCTGTGCCGTTCCTGCAGCAGCAGTAGTAGCAGAGAATGTTATAGCCTGGGAATTAGCAGCAGCGATCGTGGATCAATACTACTCGGACCGGTTTGAAACATTAAAGGAAATTATTGATCAGCAGAGAGCGTTTGCGAGGGAATTCTAATGGATGCGGTAACCATTGAAACGAATTCGAAAACATATCCTGTATATGTTGGCGCAGGGGTTATCGAGCAAATAAGCTCATTTATTCAAGATAAATTCCCTTCCTTAACAACGATTATGGTTTTGACTGATGAAACAGTTGCAGAGCTTTATTTAGATGACATGAAAGCTGCCATATCCAATTTCAAATCGGAAATCTGCATCGTTCCAAGCGGAGAAAAAGCGAAAACCTTTGATGTATATTATCAGTCATTAAGTTTTGCGTTAGAAAAAAAGCTGGACAGAAAATCAATACTGATTGCATTTGGTGGTGGAGCAATTGGAGACCTTGGAGGATTTGTAGCTTCGACATTCATGCGAGGAATCCCTTTTCTCCAAGTGCCAACGACAATCTTAGCTCATGATAGCGCAGTTGGCGGGAAAGTCGCTATCAATCATCCATTGGGAAAAAATATGATTGGCGCTTTTTATCAGCCGGAAGCTGTATTCTATGATTTGCATTTTCTGCGATCGCTACCGCTGAAAGAAAGACGATCTGGTTTTGCTGAAGTCATAAAGCATAGCTTAATTCATGATCCGTCCTTTTATGATTGGCTGTTAACTCATGTAAATTCTCTAGATGAACTTGGTGGAGAGGATTTACAATATGCTTTAGTTAAGGGAATTGAAATTAAGAACTATTTTGTTTCTATGGATGAGAAAGAGTCTGGAATCCGTGCTTACTTAAATTTTGGCCATACGCTTGGCCATGCGATTGAAGCTGAAATGGGCTACGGCAAATGGACACATGGGGAATCAATATTGATCGGCATGCTATTTGCATTGCAACTAAGCGATAACATAACGGGTTTATCCTTTAATATGGAGCCGTTAAAAAATTGGCTCGCTCGTCTAGGCTATGAAACCAAAATACCTAAAGCACTGACGATACAAAATTTAATTGAGCGAATGAAACAAGATAAAAAGTCAATCGGTCAAAAAGTAAACTTTGTTCTATTAAAGGAAATCGGTAACCCCGAATTATTTGAGGTTTCAGAAGCGGAATTGATCAAGCAGCTAGAATATTTTCAAAAATAAAGGAGGGGTTGCATGTGATACGCGGCGTAAGAGGAGCTACTACAATAAATGAAAACAATGAAAAAGAAATTATTGAAGCTACAGAGATTTTGCTGAGGAAGATGATTGAGGAAAATTCGATCGATGCTGAGATGGTTGCATCTGTCTTCATTTCAGTGACAGAGGATATCACAGCAGTATTCCCTGCCAAAGCAATGAGATTAATAGAGGGCTGGAAGTATGTCCCTGTTATGTGTATGAGAGAGATTCCAGTCGATTCCTCATTAGAAAAATGTATCCGTGTCATGATGCATGTGAATACAAATATTTCACAAAAAGATATTAGTCATATTTACTTAGGAGACGCCATTAAATTAAGACCTGATTTAAATACTGCAGAATAGTATTAAAATTAATCTTTTATACATTGATTTTTAATGACATTCAAAAGAAAAGGTGAATCATTATGAAATGGAAAGAGCAGTTGCTTCATTTATCTCCTTATCAGCCTGGGAAACCAATCGATGAAGTAAAAAGACAGTATGGTTTGGAAAAAATTATAAAATTGGCATCCAATGAAAATCCGTTCGGATGCTCTGAAAATGTGATTGCTGCTATCAATTGTTCTTCAGCATCATTTCCTTTTTATCCAGACGGAAATGCTACTAATTTAAGAGAAATGATTGCTGATTATTTCCATTTAAGCCCATCACAATTTATTTTTGGCAATGGGGCTGATAACCTCATCCAAATTATTTCAAGGGCTCTTTTAAAGCCAGGCACTAACACAGTAATGGCTACACAAACCTTTTCGCAGTATAAGCATAACGCTGTCATTGATGGTGCAGAGGTTAGGGAAATTCCTCAAATAAACGGAGAACATGACCTAGATGGAATGCTGCAGGCTATAGACGAGTCAACTTCAGTAGTGTGGGTTTGTAACCCAAATAATCCGACAGGAACATATATAGGTGAAGATCGATTAGTTTCATTCTTAGAGAAAGTGCCGAATGAAATTCTCGTTGTCATTGATGAAGCCTATTTTGACTATGCTGTTGCTGAAGACTATAGCAGTTCGGTACATTTACTGGATCGTTTTCCAAATATGATCGTCTTGCGTACATTCTCAAAAATTTATGGCCTTGCAAGCCTTCGTGTTGGATTCGGGATTAGCCAACCTGAAATCATTAAAGTTTTAGAACCAGCAAGAGAACCTTTTAATGTTAATACAATGGCCCAAGCAGCAGCAGTTGCAGCTCTTGAAGACAAGGAGTATGTTGATTTCTGCAGACAAAAAAACCGTGAGGGTCTGGAACAACTTTATGCATTTTGTGAGGAGAAGGGCTTAAGCTATTACCCCTCACAAGCAAACTTTATCCTTATTGATTTTAACAAGGACGGAAACGAAGTATTTCAATATTTGCTCGAAAGAGGATATATCGTTCGTTCAGGCAAGGCACTTGGTTTCCCTACATGTGTGAGGGTGACAGTTGGTTCAAAGGAGCAAAATGAAGGTGTTATGCAGGTTATGGCTGAATTACTAGCTGAAAAGACAATCATTTCATAAGAAAACAATTATTTATTAGAAATCAGAGGCTGCTATAGCCTCTGAAGCTTTTTTCCCTAATTACCATATATTTAGCCAGTAAATGTGCTTTTACAATGGATAACTCAATCATAAAGGTGGTGAGCCGCTTGAAAGGCCGTGTACTTATTATAGGTTTAGGATTAATTGGAGGATCCTTGGCACTATGCATTAAAAAGACTCACAAGGATGCAGTTGTCGTTGGTTTTGATGCGAACGAAGAACAGACAAAGCTTGGAAGGATGCTTGGGGTGATTGATGAAATTGCCATTTCAATTGAAGAAGCTGCTGAACATGCTGACCTGATTTTAATTGCTACTCCAGTAAAAGTAACCGAAAAGATATTTAAAATCCTAGAAAATATTCCATTAAAGAATCAAGTTATTATTTCAGATGCAGGCAGTACGAAAAAGGAAATCGTTCAATTGGCTGACGCTTTTAAGAAAAGGGGAATCAGTTTTATTGGCGGGCATCCAATGGCTGGGTCACACAAAAGCGGTGTAACTGCTGCAAAATCGATCCTTTTTGAAAATGCCTTTTATATTTTTACGCCTGAAGATCATATTTCAAACAGTAAGCTACAGGAACTGCAAAATTGGCTTTCTGGGACAAAAGCAAGATTTATTACCTTATCCCCACAGGAACATGATTATTTAACAGGAGTTATCAGTCATTTTCCGCATATTATTGCAGCCTCTCTCGTTCATCAAGCTGAGAAAACAAGTGCAAAGCAAAAGCTAGTACCAAGTTTGGCAGCTGGAGGCTTTCGAGATGTGACAAGAATCGCATCTAGCAGTCCTGAAATGTGGAGAGACATTTTACTGCATAATAAAGAAGTTATGTTACATCTTCTTGATGATTGGCAAAAAGAAATGCAGAAAGTTACTAACATGCTTGCCGAAGAAAATGAACATGAAATTTATCATTATTTTCATCGTGCTAAGCAATTTCGTGATGAATTGCCACAAAAAGAAAAAGGAGCTATCCCATCTTTTTACGATCTGTTTGTTGATATCCCTGACTATCCAGGTGTAATTTCTGAGATTACAGGATATTTAGCAAAAGAGGATATCAGCATTACTAATATTCGAATCCTGGAAACTCGAGTGGATATTAATGGAATCCTAATTATTAGTTTCCAAACAGAAGAAGATCGTGCGCGTGCAGAGGTTTGTATTCATAATTACACTAATTTTGAAACCTCTGTAGGAATTTAAGTTTGGGAGAAAAAAGCATATATAAGGGGTGTTTTTTTTGAAGCCAATTAAATTAAAGACCAGTATTCCTTCTTTAAGGGGATCAATCAATATTCCAGGTGATAAATCAATCTCCCACCGATCCATCATGTTTGGGGCTATTGCTGAAGGGGAAACGACCGTTACAAACTTTTTGCTCGGGGAGGATTGTTTAAGTACAATCGCTTGCTTTAAAAAATTAGGTATATCCATCCAGCAACTAGAGGATAAAGTGATCATTGAAGGAAACGGCATTGATGGGATAAAGGAACCTTCAGATATATTAGATGTCGGAAATTCGGGAACAACTATTCGATTATTGTTAGGCATTCTTGCTGGACGGTCTTTTCATTCTGTATTAGTTGGAGACGAATCGATTGGGAAAAGACCGATGACTAGGGTGACAAAGCCATTACAAACGATGGGAGCAGTCATACAGGGCAGGAAGAATGGTGAATATACACCCATTTCCATTTCAGGCGGCTCGTTAAAACCAATGGAATATTCATTACCTGTTGCAAGTGCCCAAGTTAAGTCTTCTCTGTTGTTTGCGGGATTACAGGCAAATGGGACTACAACTATCATAGAGCCAGTGAAAACTAGGGATCATACTGAAAGAATGATAAATAAGTTTGGCGGCTCGATTGAAGTGGATGAACGTACAATTCGCATTAAGGGTGATCAGAAGCTTACAGGAACTGATATACATGTTCCAGGCGACATTTCATCTGCGGCTTTCTTCCTCGTTGCAGGGGCTATCGTGCCTAATAGCTGTATAACATTAAAAAATGTTGGCTTAAATCCGACAAGAACGGGAATTATTGATGTTTTGAAAGCAATGGGCGCTGATATGACCATTGTTCCTTATGAAGACGATACATTTGAACCGTGTGGAGATATTACGATTAAAACATCGACTCTAAAGGGAATCACGATTGAAGGCGACCTAATTCCAAGACTGATTGATGAAATCCCTATTATCGCTCTACTAGCTTCACAAGCTGAGGGTGAAACTGTTATTAAAGATGCTGAGGAATTAAAGGTGAAAGAGACAAATCGGATAGATACGGTAGTAAATGAGCTAACGAAACTTGGAGCAGATATTGAAGCAACAGAGGATGGAATGATTATTAAAGGAAATTCTCAATTGAACGGTGGAATCGTTTCAAGTTACGGTGATCATAGAATTGGAATGATGCTTGCCATCGCCGCAGCTATATGTAAGGAAGAGGTATTCCTCAAAAATGAAGAGTCAATTTATATCTCTTATCCTTCATTTTTTACACATTTAGAAAGTCTTAGTAAGTAAATATTATTCAGGGGCTGCGTATCAGCCTCTTTTTGTTTTGTTACAAATATTAAATTGAGAATAACTTCTAAATAAATAATCATAAATATTAATATTTTTCATAGCTTGTCTTAAGACCGTATAAAGGGTGGTTTTATGACATATATCATTGAAAACGCCAATATTCTTAAGGACCAGAAATTAACGAAAGCCTCACTTTTAATTGATAACGGATCCATAGTATCAATTAAACCAGACTTTAAAAGGTATAAGTATATAAAAATGAATGCTGAACCATTTATAATGGCCCCCACTTCAATC
>NZ_JBALPC010000087.1:12892-41961 GCF_036965225.1 Bacillus sp. JJ1474
CTTCAATCCTGTTTAAAAAAGATTTTCCGTTAGAAAAATCTTTTCAGGAAATGAAAAAATTTTATATGGAAGAATTTATTCTAAAAGGATGCACGACCTTCATAACAGTGGCAGCTGTGAAGCATGAGTATGAATTATCAGCTGCAATTAAACGTTTAAAAATACATCTGCTAAATAGCCCAATTGATTTTATTATAGGTGTTCGGATACCAATCCGGCTATTAACCCAATCTTTTTTAAGAAAGTGTAAGCAGGAAAAAGTTCCCGCTATCTTTGTTGAGATTAATCAAGTGTACGAGCTGTTCAATTTGCCTTGGGGATGGCTTCGGGAGGCTATGTTTCCTTATAACAGCCCCCTAATACCAATATTTATGAATGCTAATAAACAGGACGCAAATGAATGGAAAAGGCTCATGAAAGAAGAAAAAATCCCGTTTGTACAGGAAGAATTACAAGAAGATAAGCCCATCCCAAATGACGCTTTATGTAAGATGGGGATTTATCCATTCAAGGCAAGCATTTATCAAGGGTGCGAATTGTCTTATAATTACTATTTGCAAAGCAGAGAAATACGAAAAATTGAAGAATCTCAATTGTTTCATTATCATAGAGATAAGTTAGTCATTACAGTTCAAAATGGATTTGTTATCCGTTCTGGCCATGATGTTGTTTATAGGCCTGGATATGGCAAGCATGTTAAAATAAAAACACCATCATTTTTTAAGATTGACGTATAGACGTGAAAGGAACTTACTATGGAGAAAATAAATGAAATTATTAAATTGCTTGAAAACGGTCAACATGAAGAAGCGTTGACCCATTATAAGAGAATTTTATTAAATGGATCTCATGAAGAAAGATATGTTCTAGGTGAGGAATTACTTCACTACGGATTTCTGGAGGAAGCAAAAAAAATATTCGAAAGACTGCTTGAATCTTATCCGGAAGAGGGAGAATTGCTTGTCCTTTTAGCAGAAACTCATATTGATCTTGGAGAAGAGGATGAAGCAATACTCGTTTTAGAGAAAGTACAAGAGGAAGATCCAAGTTTCCCGCAATCGCTATTGCTGCTTGCTGATCTTTATCAAATGGAAGGTTTATATGAGGTGAGTGAACAAAAGCTGTTAAAAGCAAAGTCCATTTTGCCTAAAGAGGTAATTGTTGATTTTGCACTTGGCGAACTTTACGGAGAACAAGGCAGATTTCTCGAAGCTGCAAAAATCTATAGACAAGTTCTTAATACAGATGAAATCATTGCAGGTGTGAATGTTAATCAGAGGCTAGCAGAGGTTCTTAGCGTGGGAGGAGCATTCGAGGAGTCTTTGCCTTACTACGAAAAAGCTATGGAGGATAAACTTGAAATTAATACACTGTTTAGCTATGCATTTACTGCACTGCAAGCAGGATATAATAGAACGGCCATCGAAAAGTTTAATGAATTAAAGGAGCTTGATCCCGAATATCATTCCTTATATATCAATCTTTCCAAGGCTTACGAGCGTGAAGAGGAATTAGAAGACAGCTTTAATGCGATTAAGATGGGAATTCAATATGATGAATATAATAAAGAGCTTTATTTATATGGCGGTAAACTTGCGCTAAAGTTAGGCAAGGAACAGGAAGCAGAAAATTTATTAAGAGAGGCGCTTGCACTTGACCCAGAATATATTGAAGCAGGGGCCAGCTTAACAAAGCTTTTTCTTAGGCAGGAAAGAAATAAAGATGTTTTGGAAATTACGGAATTGTTAAGTGATTTTGAGGAAGAGGAGCCGCAGCTTATTTGGGATTCAGCCTTAGCCCATCACCAGCTTGAAGAATATTCATTGGCATTAAACAAATACAATCGTGCATATACTTTCTTTAAGGAAGAGCCGGATTTTCTAATAGATTACGGAAATTTTTTAATTGAGGAAGGAAAAAGCACTGAAGCTGCCGAAGTTTTTAGTAAATTAGTAAAACTTGAGCCAGGCATCATTGAATATCAGGAAATACTACAAAGACTCTTGGATCAATGAAAAAAGTGAAATGGGCTTATTAATTTTGTAATAGCAGAGGAGGGAATCGAATATGTCAGCCCCTGTATCTGTCAACGAGAAAAAAGATTTTATTCGCTGGTTTCTAAACCATTATCAATTAAAGAGACGGGAATGTGTATGGATTCTTAACTACTTAATGAGCCATGATCAGTTAATGGAAAAAGTTCATTTTGTTGAGCATGCACAGTATTGTCCGAAAGGATTAATAATGTCAACTCATTGTGTTGACGAAGTCCCGTTTCGTTTCTACAAGGAAAATGTCATGACGACTGATGCAGAGAAATCTTTTCATGACATACGGCTTAATCGTGATGAGGATATCTTTATCCAGCTAAATTTCCACGCTTCCAATAAAGCCCATCAATATGCAGCTGTTTTGGAGGAAAACCCATTTTTACCGAATAAAATGGAAATTAGTGAGAAGGATAAAATGGTTGCTGAAAAGTTTCTTTGCGACAGCATAAAGAAATTTCAAAGAGAGACCCTTCTAAGGGAAATTGATGAGGCTTTGGACAGTCAAGACGAGTCCGCTTTCATCCAATTAACTGAAAAACTAAATAAATTAAAGTCTTAATCCTTGCTTGCTATTATTAGCAGGCTTTTATTTTTTTGTCGCAATTTCATAATAGTGTTAAGATAAATAGGATAAATTAGAAATATGGAGTGAGTTGGATGAAGTGGATTTCTCAGGATATTGATAAGTTTCTTCAGTCAAAAGAGTATGTGGATACAGCAGTATTGCCATTGCTTCCTGTTTCCCTCGGCAATGATATGAAACAATCAGCTTCGATGAGTGAGTTTATTTCCTTACTAAGTGTTCAGCTAGAAAGACAGTTTAGGGGAAGGGTTATGATGTTGACGGGATTTTCTTATCTTAAATCAGCAACAATGGACAAGCTTGGCGAGGATGTAAAGGTTTGGGAGAATGAATTATTTGCAAATGGTTTTAAGCATGTTTTTCACGTCACCTCTGACAGCAGCTGGAAAGGAATTGAAGATCGGCTAAATGGAAGTTTAATTTGGCTTCCATCCATTCCACTTGAACATATGGATGAGCGAAATCGAAATTCTATACTCGAGGATCAAGTTAAACAGCTATTAACTCTGTTTATGCAAAAATGGCAAAATGCTAAATGATGAAGGTTGTTATTAAGGGTTATTACTCCCTTTAGTCGAAAAAATGAAGACGAAGCTCGTTAAGAAGGGTTCAAAACTCCCTTCCAGTCGGAAAAATGAATACGAAGGTCGTTAAGAAGGTCTCAAAACTCCCTCCCATTCGGAAAAATAAAAACTATGTATTTTTAAATATCCAATTGACGGTATTCGTCTATTAATGTATTTCTGTGTAGACAAATTCGAGATAATAATTATACTCCTTTATTTTAAAAATGTAACTATTTTTAATATTATTTAAATCTGTCACAGAGTCTACATGTTTTTACCAAAGGATTATATTGACCTTCAAAGAAGATTGATATATCATGGTTATGTCCTAGTTTTATATTGTGTTGAACTTTGTCCGTTGGACTTAACTTCATAATAGAGGGGGGAAAAGTATGAGCAAAAATCGTGTATCAAGACGTCAATTCCTTAGCTATACTCTAACTGGTGTAGGCGGTTTCATGGCTGCAGGTATGTTAATGCCTATGGTTCGTTTCGCAATTGATCCAGTATTGCAAGCAAAAGCTGAAGGTGATTTCATTCCAACTAAACAAAAAGTTGCCGAAATTACCGATGTTCCAACTAGGGTTGACTATACATTTGAACAGCAGGATGCATGGTATACTTCAGATGTAACAGGTACAGCATGGGTTTACAAAGACGAAAAAGGTGAAATTGTAGCTTTATCGCCTGTATGTAAACATTTAGGGTGTGTAGTTGACTGGAATACTGATAAATCCAATCAGAATCACTTCTACTGTCCATGTCATGGCGGTCTTTATACTAAAGATGGTACAAACGTTCCTGGAACTCCGCCAATAGCACCGCTTGACGTATATCCTTTCATCGAAAAAGACGGCTTCCTTCACTTAGGAAAAGCCAAGCCAAAGGGGGCGTAATGATTGTTAAACAAAATTTATGATTGGGTAGATGAACGTTTAGATATTACGCCTTTATGGCGCGACATCGCGGACCATGAAGTTCCTGAGCACGTAAACCCTGCACATCACTTCTCTGCGTTCGTATACTGCTTTGGCGGATTAACGTTCTTCGTTACTGTTATCCAAATCTTATCTGGAATGTTCTTAACTATGTATTATGTTCCAGATATTAAAAATGCATGGGAATCTGTTTATTACTTGCAAAACCATGTTGCTTTTGGACAAATTGTCCGTGGAATGCATCACTGGGGTGCAAGCTTAGTCATTGTAATGATGTTCTTACATACGCTTCGTGTTTTCTTCCAAGGTGCTTATAAGAAGCCTCGTGAGTTAAACTGGGTTGTTGGTGTACTTATTTTCTTCGTTATGCTAGCACTTGGATTAACTGGTTATCTATTGCCTTGGGATATGAAAGCATTATTTGCAACAAAAGTTACAATGCAAATTATTGAATCAACACCACTGATTGGTATGCAATTAAAAACACTAATTGCAGGGGATCCGGATATTGTCGGTGCTCAAACGATTACCCGATTCTTCGCGATTCACGTATTCTTCTTGCCTGCAGCCTTATTCGGGTTAATGGCAGCACACTTTGTAATGATTCGTAAACAAGGTATTTCAGGTCCGTTGTAAAAATACAATTACGATAATATTGAAAAAGGAGGGGGAATCGCCCAATGCATCGTGGTAAAGGTATGAAATTCGTAGGTGACTCTCGTGTTCCTGCTGAACGTAAACCGAATATTCCGAAAGATTACTCGGAATACCCTGGAAAAACAGAGGCGTTCTGGCCTAACTTCCTATTAAAGGAATGGATGGTTGGTGCTGTTTTCTTAATCGGATTTTTATGTTTAACAATTGCACATGAACCACCGTTAGAAAAAATAGCTGATCCGAGTGATACAGCTTATATCCCGCTTCCAGACTGGTATTTCTTATTCTTATACCAATTGCTTAAATATACTTATGCATCTGGACCATACAATGCGGTAGGTGCGTTTATTATTCCAGGTCTAGCATTTGGGGCGTTACTATTAGCGCCATTTATTGACCGTGGTCCAGAACGCAGACCATCTAAACGACCATTAGCAACTGGATTTATGCTTTTAGCTATCGCAGGTATTACATTTTTAACTTGGCAGTCTGTAGCTACTCATGACTGGGAAGCTGCTGCAAACCAAGGGAAAATCGTAGCAGAAGTTGACATTGATACTGAAGCAGAAGGCTATAAATTTCTTGAAGCAAACAATTGCTTGTCATGTCACGGAGCTGAACTTACAGGTGGTGCAGGGTCACCTGCTCTTATCGACACTGGCTTAACTCCTGAAGAAATTTCTGATATTGCGGTAAATGGTAAAGGAAGCATGCCTCCAGGGATGTTTAAAGGAACGGATGAAGAATTAAAAGTACTTGCTGAATATATTTCGGGTTTAACAAGTAAATAACTGGAAAAAGCTGACGTTTTGCGTCAGCTTTTTTTGATGATGTTAAATGTTTTGAATCTAACTATATTTAATGTATATGGTAAAATAGTCAATATAATACAAACCATATAAAGAAAAGAGGACCTTCATGAAGTGGATTTATCCTATCCTAGCACATCGAGCTGTACTGTGGCTGTTATTCATAGTGAATTTTGCAGGAACTGTATACGGTTATATTTGGTATAAATGGCAGCTAGTTGAGACACCGCCCATTTTCTTGCCTTTCGTTCCAGACAGTCCAACTGCAAGCTTGTTTTTTGTCTTCGTATTAATTGCTTTTTTACTGGGGAAAAACTGGCCCCTTTTTGAAGCATTGGCTATTGTAACGCTCATTAAATATGGGGTATGGGCCGTAGTCATGAACTTATTAGTTTTCAATGTAACAGGAGAATTGGATTTGGTTGCACTTATGCTTATACTTTCACATGGTGCGATGGCTGTCCAAGGTGTACTGTACGCTCCATTTTATCGTATTAAAACTTGGCATTTAGTTGTTACGGGGATTTGGACATTACATAATGATGTAATAGATTATGTGTTTTTTATGCTTCCCCGTTACCCTATTTTGGACTTATACACGCCGCAAATTGGTTATTTTACATTTTGGCTTAGCATGTTTTCATTAGGTATCACTGCTTTTTTAACCTTAAGAAAAAATCGATTTATCTTAAAATTGAATTCTTATTGAATAGGTATAACCTTGTCCCATCTCTCATAGATATTTAATAGTAATTTGAGGGGGGACAAGAATGAAAGCTAGGATTATTGTTACAGTCATTATATGTTTTCTATTATTGCCTATATCAGTTATCGCAAACGAAACCTCACCTGTAGATAGATTGGATCAATTATCCGATGAAGCATTGCAGATGGTTAAGCTTCATCGATACGAAGATGCCAAAAGGCTTCTAGATTATTTTTCTGAACAATTTGTTTCTGTTACTGGAAAGGAAAGATCTTTCACTGCGGATGAATTGAGAATCTTAACCATTTCACATGATGAGGCCGTGCAGGCTGCTGCCAATGCCACCATGAATCATGAAGAGAAAATTAACCGCGTTACGAAGTTTAGGCTTGTCATGGATGCCATAACTTCTCCATATCAACCATTATGGACTGAAATGGAATCACCCATTATGACTGTTTTTGCAGAAGTTAAGGAAGCTGTGTATGCTGGTGATAAACAACAATTTAATACGACATTGAATTCATTTTTATCATTGTATGACATGATTTATCCTAGTATAAAAATAAATGTGGATAGAGACCACATACAAAGATTAGATGCAAAAATAGATTTTATTGATAAATATAGGCCTCAAGTTTTAACTGAAACAGCCAGCCAAATGGAGCTCGAAGCATTAGAAGCGGATTTACAGCTATTATTTGATGAAATGACTGAAGACGAAGCAGATCCTTCCTTATGGTGGGTAATCATTTCAACAGGAAGCATTATTATTCTTACATTATCCTACGTTGGATGGAGAAAATATAAGGGAGATCAGGAAAAGAAGGAAAAGTCACTTTCCAGGAGGCAAAAAGATTGACGCCATCTTTCAGCAAAAATACAATAATATAGAGAAGCTTCACTAACTTTGTGGAGTGTCATTCTTTCAAGTACCAATTTCTAATACTGCATCTAGAGAAAGCTGAATAAGGAGGGATAGCAATGGGGGGGTACCTTATATACTTTGCTATCATTATTTTGATTCCGCTATGGGCGCAAATGAGAGTGAAAGGCTCCTATACTAAATATTCAAAAGTCCCAGCCTCATCACATATGAGAGGTGCGGAAGTTGCAAGAAGAATTCTTGACACTAATGGATTATTCCATGTCGGTGTTGAGGAAGTAAGAGGTCATTTAACAGACCATTATGATCCCCGTTCCAAAACAGTAAGGCTGTCAACTGCAAATTTCCATGGTCACTCCGTAGCCGCTGCGGCAATTGCAGCTCATGAAGTCGGTCATGCCATACAGGATCAGCAAAATTATGCACCTTTACGTTTCCGCCATACGCTTGTGCCAGTCGCAAATATCGGTTCCAATTTTTCTTGGATCCTGATTATGATCGGTTTCTTTGCAGGTTTAAGCGGATTTGTGTTACTTGGTATTATTTTTATGGCGTCAGCTGTAGTCTTCCAGCTTGTCACTCTTCCAGTTGAATTTAATGCATCCAACCGTGCTATGGATCAAATCGTATCACTAGGGATCATCAGAAACGATGAGGAAAGGGAGACGAGAAAGGTGCTTAATGCGGCAGCACTCACCTATGTAGCAGCAGCTGCTGTTGCCGTGTTAGAATTACTTCGCTTAATTCTTATTTATACAGGAATGCAAAGACAAGATTAAAACCAGCCTGTTGGCTGGTTTTAGTCTTGTCTTAATGTTCGATTGGCTTTTTGTTTTCGTCTAATGTGAATCCTTCTCCAAGTACATCGTGGACAACTGTGACCGAAACAAAGGCATGTGGATCCACTGAGTTAATGACATTTTTTAACCGGACAATTTCATTCTTCCCGACAACACAATATAAGACTTCTCGATCCTTTTTAGTAAATGACCCATATCCCCTAAGGACTGTTACGCCCCGTTCCATTTCTATCATGATCTTGTTGGCTATTTCATCATTTAAATCGGAAATAATCATTGCTCCTCTTGCGGAATATGAGCCTTCCTGCATGAAATCAATCACCCTTGCTCCGACAAATACAGCAACAAGTGTATACATCGCTTCTTGATAGGATAAATAAAAAATTAAAGATAGCGTAATCACGACGGCGTCAAATATGAACATCGTTCTTCCCATGCTAATGCCTGCATACTTGTTCACTAATCTTGCAATAATATCAACTCCGCCAGTGGTTCCACCAAAGCGGAATATAGTTCCAAGGCCAATACCGATAAAAACACCAGCAAATAATGCTGCAAGTGTTAAGTCTTCATTGAGCGGCATATGTATTTGATTACGCTGAAATATCCATAAAAAAACCGAGACGCTGACAGTACCGAGAATTGTATATAGGAATGAGTTTTTCCCGAGTAATTTCCAGCCTAGAAAAAATAGCGGAATATTTAACAATAAATTCGTATACGAAGGATCCCATTTAAACAGGAAATATAAAAGAAGGGTAATACCAGTAAAGCCCCCTTCAGATAAATTATTTTGCATATTAAAATGAACGATGCCGAAAGAAAAGATGGCAGATCCAAACAAGATAAAAAGAATATTTTTCAATTTCACATAAAATCCTCCGCTTCCAATTTCCTACATGAATTATTGTGCCCGTTTATTAAGGATAAAGTCAAGTGTGTTTGGAAACTAGAACAAACGTATCCACCTATTATTTAATAAAAAATATTTGTAAAAGAACTATCGTTTAGCTAACATGAAAGAAGGGAAATAGTAGGTTACCTTTTAACAGAAGAAGGGATGAATAAAGAGTGCAAGAAAAAACAATGAAAGATCTACAGGAAGAAGTAGATGCATACATAGGCCAATTTAAAGAAGGGTATTTTAGTCCTCTAGCCATGCTGGCAAGACTAACAGAGGAACTAGGCGAACTTGCAAGAGAGATCAATCATCAATACGGTGAGAAACCGAAAAAAGCTACTGAAGCGGAAAAAGCAATTGAAGAGGAAATGGGAGATATGTTGTTTGTCCTCATTTGCTTAGCCAATTCATTAAATATCGATCTTGAGACAGCACATAATCAAATTATGAATAAATTTAATACCCGCGATAAAGACCGCTGGACTAGAATTGAAGAGCAGGGGGATAAATAAAATGGAAAAAATCAATATTGTGATTGCAGGTGCAAGAGGTAGAATGGGAAGGGAAGCCGTTCAGCTTGTTCAGCAAACTGATCGTTATCAGCTAGTGGCAGTAGTTGATCATAAGAATGGAGGAGGCTTGCTCAGTGAATTTGATGGCTTCACTGGAATAGATATTCCAATTTACACAGATATGTCTCAATGCTTCCAGGAAATTGATGCAGATGTCCTTATCGATTTAACTACACCTGAATTTGGTATGCTTCATGCAAAAACAGCTTTGACGTATGGGGTTAGACCGGTTGTCGGAACAACTGGCTTTACGAAAGAGAATCTAAGTGAGCTTGAATCTCTTTGCCGTGAAAAGGAACTTGGTTGTATCATTGCACCTAATTTTGCCATTGGTGCTATTTTAATGATGAAGTTTGCCCAAATGGCTGGAAGATATTTTAATGATGTAGAAATTATCGAACTCCACCATGATCAAAAGCTGGATGCTCCTTCTGGAACAGCGGTAAAAACGGCAGAAATGATTGCAGAGGTTAGGCAGCCAAAAAAACAAGGGCATCCGGATGAAAAGGAAACAATCTATGGTGCAAGAGGAGCAGATTTTGAAGGGATGCATATTCATTCAGTCAGATTGCCTGGCTTAATTGCCCATCAGCAAGTGATGTTCGGCTCAGAAGGACAAACCTTGACAATCCGGCATGACTCTTATAATCGTGCCTCCTTTATGTCGGGGGTTAAACATACGGTAGATACCGTGTTGAAAATTGATACATTAGTATACGGTTTAGAAAATATTTTGGAATAGAAAGGGGCGATAAGATGAATATTGCTTTAATTGCACATGATAAGAAAAAGGATGCGCTTGTTGGCTTTGTAACGGCGTATAAAGACATTTTAGCCGAGCATACTCTTTTCGCCACAGGAACTACTGGTTTAAGAATAATCAATGAAACAGGCTTAAACGTTCATCGATTTCAATCAGGCCCCTACGGTGGAGATCAGGAAATCGGTGCATTTGTAGCCAATAATAAAATGGATATTGTGATATTCTTCAGAGATCCTTTAACAGCACAGCCCCATGAGCCAGATGTGACAGCATTAATTCGTTTATGCGATGTATACTCTGTACCGCTCGCAACAAATATGGGGACTGCAGAAATTATAATTAAAGGGCTTGAGCGCGGGGACTTATCTTGGAGAAATATTGTATATGGAAAAAGCGGTGGTAAGGATGTCTGATATAAAGCTTGATATTCTTGCATTTGGTGCACATGCTGATGATGTTGAAATCGGCATGGGTGCATCCATTGCGAAATTTGTAAATATAGGAAAAACTATAGGTATTTGTGATCTAACGAATGCGGAGCTATCATCGAATGGAACGGTCGAAACACGAAAGATAGAAGCCCAAAAAGCAGCAGAGGTGTTAGGCGTTAGCATAAGGGAGAATCTCGGTCTGCCTGATAGAGGGCTATTTCCTAATCCAGAATATATAAAGAAAATGGTAGCAGTTATTCGCAAATATCGCCCTTCCCTTGTTTTTGCACCTTATTATCATGATCGGCACCCTGATCATGGACAATGTGCCCGTCTTGTAGAGGAGGCGGTCTTTTCTGCTGGAATACGAAACTATTCTTCTGAAGAGGATTTTGGCCCGCATCGGGTTAAAAACCTGTACTTTTATATGATTAATGGGTTTCATGAACCAGATTTTGTCATTGATGTATCAAATTATATGGATAAAAAAATTGAAAGCCTACAAGCATATAAAAGCCAGTTTGTAAAAAATGCGGGGACCTTCAACACTCCGCTTGTAAATGGGTATATTGAAACGATTGAAGCACGAGAAAGACTTTTCGGTAAAGAAGTTGAAGTAGCCTATGCTGAAGGGTTCAAACGCAAAAAGCCAGTCATTATAAATCTAGATTTATTTGGTGAAAACGAATGAAAACAAAATTAAAAATAGGGATAACCTGTTATCCGACAGTAGGCGGATCTGGAGCTATAGCTACTGAATTAGGGAAAAAGCTTGCTGAAAGGGGTCATGAAATTCATTTCATTTCCTCGAGCCTTCCGTTCCGATTAAATAGAATGCATTCAAATATTTATTATCATCAAGTAGAAGTAAATCAATATTCCGTTTTTCAGTATCCCCCATATGATATTGCCCTTGCCAGTAAGATGGCTGAAGTTATAAAACGGGAAAATCTTGATTTGCTCCATGTCCATTATGCGATTCCGCATGCTGTATGTGCCATACTTGCCAAGCAAATGTGTGAACAGGATATTAAAATTGTTACCACTTTACACGGGACAGATATTACAGTTCTTGGCTATGATCAATCTTTAACGGGGGCAATCCGTTTTGGAATAGAAAAATCTGATGCCGTTACGGCAGTATCAAACTCCTTAACTTCGCAAACATACGATGTAATCAAACCTGAAAAAAAGATTGAAGTCGTTTACAACTTTATTGATGAGCGTGTATATCGTTTAATGGATTCTTCCTATTTACGGAAGGAATACGGAATAAAAAAAGAAGAAAAGGTTATTATCCATGTTTCAAATTTCCGCGGGGTGAAAAGAGTTCAGGATGTAGTAAAAGCTTTTGCTCTAATTGCAGAAAAGCTGCCTGCCAAGCTGCTTCTTGTCGGAGATGGGCCTGAAATGACTGTCGTTTGCAGTCTTGTAAATAAATTAGGTATTAATGATAAAGTACTATTATTAGGTAAACAAGATAATCTTGAAGAGCTATACTCAATTAGTGATTTAATGCTGTTGCTTTCCGAAAAGGAAAGCTTTGGTTTAGTTGCTCTCGAAGCAATGGCTTGTGGAGTACCTTGTATTGGGACAAATATCGGCGGTATTCCTGAAGTGATAGCTAATGAGAAAAATGGCTATTTATGCGAACTTGGCGATATTCCGGCAATTGCAGAAAAAGGCATCCATTTGCTATCTAATGAAGAACTGCATCAACGGTTTTCCAGAGAGGCCATTAATACAGCGTACCATAACTTTCGCTCAGAACTTATTGTCACTCAATATGAGAATATATATTACAACCTACTTAAAGAGGATGACGTAATTTGAAAGAGTCTTTTCTAAAAGCCATTCCCCTTTTATCAAAAATTCAAGAGTCAGGCTATGAAGCTTACTTTGTCGGAGGATCGGTTAGAGATTATTTGTTAGATAAGGAGATTGCAGATGTCGATATTGCTACCTCTGCAACACCTGAGGAAATTAGAACTATTTTTCCGAAAACGATAGATGTCGGAATCGAGCATGGAACTATTGTTGTCCTATATAATGGGATTCCATATGAAGTGACAACCTTCCGAACTGAAGCAGAATATGTTGACTTTAGAAGGCCATCAGAGGTTCAATTTATCCGGTCATTGGATGAAGACTTAAAACGCAGGGATTTTACGATGAATGCGATTGCCATGGACAAGGAAGGCCGATTTATTGATCCGTTTCATGGCAGGCGGGCTATCAAGGAAAAAATAATACAAACAGTAGGTGGGGCAGAGGATCGTTTTTCAGAGGACGCCTTAAGAATGATGCGTGCTGTTCGTTTCTATAGTCAATTAGGCTTTCAAATAGAAGAGAAGACTTATCAGGCTTTGAAATCATCCGCTTCATTACTGGCAAATATCTCAACAGAGAGAAAACTAGCTGAGTTCGAAAAACTTCTGGCTGGAAAAAATCGAATTCAAGCATTGCTTGTACTAGCTGATACTGGCCTTTTAAGCCACTTGCCGGGTATGAATCCATTTGTCGAAGCGATAAATGGCATTAAAAAGTATGATAGCAGCAAACTTTCAGCTAATGAAATGTGGGGGCTGCTACTCTTTCTTTTTAAGATTGACTTACATAAAGTTAATGATTTTATGAAAAATTGGAAGCTGCCAGTGAAAAAAATAAAAAAAATCAATCAATTATTGTTTTGGCTGAATTTTAGAGAAAGAAGCGATTGGACAAATAAAGCGATGTTCGATGGGGGCTCTGAAATCATTGAGGGAACAGAAAAAATTTATAATGTATTACATAATCAGGATGTAAACGTACATATAGAAAGTTTACTGTTTAGTTATAATTTATTGCCCATTAAACAGCGAAGTGAATTACAGGTTACAGGAACCGACCTTCAAGAGTGGTTTCAAAAAACCCCTGGACCTTGGATAAAGGAAAAATTAGCTGAGGCTGAGATCGCAGTCTTAAACAAGCAAGTCAGTAATCGCAAAGATTCGTTAAAGGAGTGGCTGTTACGGTGCAATCGGAGTTAAGAAAGAAACTGCTTGATGCATTTACACTAAATGAAGATGAATATTTGTCTGGCCAATATTTAGCTGATCTATTAGGATGCTCAAGAACAGCAGTCTGGAAGCATATAGAAGATATGCGTAAGGACGGGTTTGAACTTGAAGCTGTTCGCAGGAAGGGATATAGAATAACAAGGGTTCCGGAAAGAATTACAGCAGATGAAATAAGGTTGGGGCTTTTAACAAAGTTTATCGGAAAGAATATACATTACGAGGAAAGTGTTGACTCCACACAAAAAATTGCCCATCGTCTAGCAAATGAAGATACTCCGGAGGGTACAGTTATTATCGCCGAGGAGCAGTTATTAGGCAGGGGAAGAATGGACCGGAGATGGCATTCTCCGAAATATACCGGGATTTGGATGAGTGTGATTTTGCGTCCAAATCTCCCGCCTCCAAAGGCCCCACAGCTAACCTTAATAACTGCGGTTGCCGTTGTTCAAGCAATAGAAGAATTAACTGACCTATCTCCACAAATAAAATGGCCGAATGATATTTTAATCAATGGGAAGAAGGTGACCGGAATATTGACAGAGCTTCAAGCCGATGCAGACCGGATCACTTCCATTATTATTGGAATTGGTATTAATGTAAATCAGCAAAAGGAAGATTATCCTGAGGAACTGCATACTATTGCTACCTCTCTATCTATCGAAAGCGGTAAAAAACTCCAAAGAGCAGAATTAGTAAAAATT
Source organism: Bacillus sp. JJ1474 (assembly GCF_036965225.1). Classification (NCBI taxonomy): domain Bacteria; kingdom Bacillati; phylum Bacillota; class Bacilli; order Caryophanales; family Bacillaceae; genus Bacillus; species Bacillus sp. JJ1474. The sequence goes on from NZ_JBALPC010000087.1 coordinate 27,316, forward strand.
CTGTTAAGCAAATTGGAGAATTTATATACTCTATACCTAGAAAAAGGCTTCTACCCGATAAAGCTGCTTTGGGAAAGTTATGCCATCAGTATAGGCAAAGTCATAACAGCCAGAACGATTACGGGAAGTATTCAAGGAAAGGCATTGGGTATTACTGAAGATGGTGTTCTTATGATAGAAGATGAAATGAGTAAAATCCACCATATTTACTCAGCCGACATTGAACTTAAATAAAAAAGTTTATCTAGTCAAATGAATCATTGATTTGTTATAATTAACGTGTCTAGCGTAAGCTAAATGATTGGGCAGTATCCTCAAGTTGAACTGCACCGTGTATGATTAGGTCATCAATGAAAAATTCTTTGAAACACCTAAAAATTAAAGATATTCTGCCTAGATCCAATAATGGACCGGGACAGAGGGATGAGACATAATAAAGAACGAAAGAAATTCGGAATCCTTCTGCTTACAGAAGGATTTTTATCTTTGTTTTTCACCCTCTTCCTTAATTCAAAGGAGGAATAAGGATGAAGCAAACGACTGATTTTTTGAAAATGAAGGAGAACGGTGAGAAGATTGCTGTTCTGACGGCTTACGATTTTCCGGCTGCTAAGCAAGCGGAAAAAGCCGGGGTTGATATGATTTTAGTTGGTGATTCACTTGGAATGGTTGTATTAGGATATGATTCAACCATCCCTGTTACGTTAGAAGACATGATTCATCATGGAAAGGCTGTCAAAAGAGGAGCTGGGGAAACCTTTATTGTCGTAGATATGCCATTCATGAGCTATCATCTGTCAGTTCGCGACACACTTATAAATGGTGCGCGTATTATTCAAGAAACAGGGGCACATGCCGTTAAAGTTGAAGGTGCAGATGAAGTGATTGACGGAATCGAAGCATTAACAAAGGCTGGTATACCTGTCATGGCTCATCTCGGACTAACACCGCAATCTGTCGCAGTGCTTGGAGGCTATAAGGTTCAAGGCAAAAATGCAGAAGCGGCTCGTAAGCTGATCGAAGACGCGAAAAAATGCGAGCAGGCTGGTGCGTTTGCCGTTGTATTAGAATGTGTTCCGAAGCAGCTAGCAAAGGAAGTTTCCGAATGCCTGACAATCCCGACAATAGGAATCGGTGCTGGCATTGAAACAGATGGACAAGTTCTTGTCTATCATGATGTACTTTCCTATGGTGTTGAAAGAGTACCGAAATTTGTTAAGAAATATTCAAATGTGAATGTAGTCATAGAGGAAGGTCTAACTGCTTATGTGGATGAAGTGAAACAAGGAGTATTTCCTGGAGAAGAGCATAGTTTCTCAATGAAAGAAACTGAGCTTTTAAGCTTGTACGGAGGGAAAGCATGAAAGTCATTACAACCATTAGCGACATGCAGCAAACAATGATTCGAGAAAAAATGTCAGGTAAATCAATTGGCTATGTCCCAACAATGGGTTTTTTACATGAAGGTCATCTGACATTAATCGATCATGCTCGAGAAGAAAATGATATAGTCGTACTAAGTATTTTCGTAAATCCGCTTCAATTTGGGGTAACTGAAGATTTAGGCTCATATCCTAGAGACTTTGACCGTGATAGTGCTTTAGCTGAACAACATCACGTTGACTATATTTTCCATCCGTCTGCAGAGGAAATGTACCCAGCACCCTTATCGGCAACCGTAATCGCTAAGGAGCGGACTGAGGTATTATGCGGGCAATCCCGGCCGGGCCATTTTGATGGTGTTGTAACAGTTTTAACGAAGCTTTTCAATATTGTTCAGCCGAATAGAGCTTATTTTGGCAAAAAAGACGCTCAGCAGCTAGCTGTTGTGGAGGGACTTGTGAATGATTTCCATTTCCCAATTGAGATTGTGCCGGTGGACATTGTGAGAGAACATGATGGGCTAGCTAAGAGCTCAAGAAATGTTTATTTGCTTCCAGAAGAAAGAGAGCAAGCACCATTTCTATACAAAAGTCTATTAGAGGCTAAAGCAATGATCGATGAAGGGGAAAGAGACTCTCAACAAATCATTTCGTCTATGAAAGAATTGATTTCTGAAAAGACGAGCGGAACGATCGACTATATTGAAATATACTCTTATCCTAATCTTAAAGAAATTGAGGAGCTAGAAGGCAACATTATTATTGCCTTAGCAGTAAAATTTTCAAAAGCACGGCTTATTGATAATTTGATATTAACTATTAATTAGGGGGAAACATCATGTTCCGCACCATGATGAATGGTAAAATTCATAGAGCAGTTGTGACAGAGGCTAATCTAAACTATGTCGGCAGCGTTACAATTGATACAGATATTCTTGATGCCGTTGGAATGCTTCCAAATGAAAAGGTACAAATTGTGAATAATAACAATGGGGCAAGGTTTGAGACGTATATCATTCCTGGAGAAAGAGGCAGTGGTGTCATTTGTGTGAATGGTGCTGCAGCTAGACTTGTCCAAGAGGGAGATGTTGTTATTATTATTTCCTATGCGCTAGTTGCTGAGGAAAAAATTTATATTCATCAGCCTAAAGTTGCTATAATGGGTGAAAATAATAGAATTAAGGAAATAATCAATAAGGAACCTGAAAAAACGATCATGATGTAAACATGCTTCTTATTATTAAAAGGCTGACCGGTAAAGACCGAGTCGGCCTTTTTGTCCAATACTCTTTTGAAAATAATGAAAATGGCCTAAAATATATAATGGATGGCATTAATTCTTTTTCTTTTTCCGTTTTTATGGTACCGTTTGATTGACTGAATGTTAGAGGTGTGTAGTATGTGTAATAAATATGTTGTAATCGATTTAGAAACAACAGGGAACGCCCCAAAGAAGGGCGATAAAATGATCCAATTTGCCGCTGTTGTTATAGAAAACGGAAAAATAGTTGAAGAATTTTCCTCACTTGTGAACCCAGGACAGTCAATCCCTCCATTCATTGAGGAGTTAACGGGTTTAGATGATGAGGCAGTAAAGGATGCCCCTGTTTTTTCTGAAATAGCACCAAAAGTCCTTACTTTATTAGAGGATGCTTATTTTGTTGCACATAATGTCCTATTTGATTTATCGTTCTTACAGGAGGAGCTCCTTCTAGCTGGCTACAATGGATTTTATGGACCAGTTTTGGATACAGTAGAGCTTTCTCGAGTATTTATGCCAACTGCAGATAGCTTTCAATTATCAGAATTGGCTTTTAGGGAAGGGTTAAATCATGAGCGTCCCCATCAGGCTGACAGCGATGCCTATGTAACTGCTGAGCTTCTGCTTCTCCTTTTGGACCGGCTAGAACGGCTGCCACTTTGCACGATCAAGCAAATTTATAAGCTTTCTGGCGGATTAAAAAGTGATTTAGATTTACTCATAGACTCAATTCTTACGAAAAAAGAAGCAATGGTCGAGGTTTTACAAAACGATCTTGAAATTCACCAAGGAATTGCACTGAAAATGTTTTATGAACAAGATACTGATGATGACAATGAGACACTAAATTATCCTAAACAGCAAGAAGCGAAAGAAGAGCTCTTCAAAAAGGCTTTTTCAAATTATGAAATTCGTTTAGGACAATTTAAAATGATGGATTCAGTATATCAAGCCTTTAAACATAAACGACATGCATTAATTGAGGCAGGCACAGGTGTTGGCAAATCATTAGCCTATTTAATTCCTGCTGCTATTTACGGAAAAGAAAACAGACAAACTGTCATGATTAGTACATATACAACACAGCTTCAGGAGCAGCTTCTTTCCAATGATATTCCTAAATTAAAACAGATGCTTCCATTTCCTGTTAAGGCAGTATTGCTAAAGGGAAGAAGCCATTATTTAAGTTTGGCTAAATTTGAGCAAACTTTAAAGGATTTAGATGATAATTACGACACTATTTTAACAAAAATGCAAATTCTTGTATGGCTCACAGAAACGAATACTGGGGATATAGACGAAATAAATTTGTCCAGTGGTGGAATGATATTTTGGAATAAAATCAAAAATGATGAGGCGATATTCCTTCAAAATAAATCTTGGATTTCAAGAGATTTTTATTTGCGGGCCCGAAAATCCGCTTTAAAAGCTGACCTGATCATTACGAATCATTCACTGCTGCTGAGTGATTTAGTTTCACACAATAAGATTTTGCCAGAATATAGTCACATTGTCATTGATGAGGGCCATCATTTTGTGAAAGTGTCCGGTCAGTATTTTGGCTTTTCTTTAGATTACTTAAAGACACGTTTTTTGATCAGCCGTATTGGGCATTTGGAACAGAAACAATTACTGTTTATGCTTGAACAAGTTCTAGAAAAAGCTGAGATTGAGAAGAAGCACTTAGTTCATTCTTTTGAAATGAATCAAATGATACAAGAACTTAGTTTTGAAATGGATGAGCTATTTAAGATTATAAGCATATTTGCAAAAAAGAAAACAAAATCCAGAAAAGGGTACAATCGGATTAGCAGCCGTTTTTTAGGTGATGATTCTAGTCATGAAAGCAGAGCGGTGCAAGCAAGTGCTGAAAGATTTTTATTTCTCATTAAGGATTTTACTGCAGAGCTAGAGAAAAGATTAAATGTCATGAGTATAATCAAGGAGAATCTTTCTGCCAGGGAAAAATCCTCATTGGAAGAGCTTGCTTCTGTTGTAGAAGAATTAAAAGAAATAGCTGAAGCCATTAAACATATCTTTTTACATCCATCTGAAGAATATGTTACATGGATCGACATGGATGTTCGATCTATGCAAAATGCTACTACCGTCTATTCACAGCCTGTTAAAGCAGGGCATTTATTAAAGGAAGAATTCTTCAGTAAAAAAGAATCAGCTGTTATCACTTCTGCAACCTTATCGGTGAAAAACTCATTCAACTATATGTTAAATGAACTGGGCTTGCAATTAACAGAATGCTCAGCAGAGCAAATTCAATCTCCATTTGATTATCATGAACAAGTAAAGCTCATCATTCCTGATGATCTTCCTGAAGTAAATTCTGTTTCATTGGATGAATATGTAATGTCCATTAGTGAACATATTATCTCCATAGCAGAAGCAACAAAAGGAAGGATGCTCATATTATTTACCTCTCATGAGATGCTCAAAAAAACATATGAGCTTATAAAAGAATCTGGATTTTTAAATGAATATGCCATTATTGCCCAAGGCGTATCGAGCGGAAGCAGATCGAGATTAACACGTAATTTTCAAAAGTTCGAAAAGGCAATTTTATTAGGAACGAATAGTTTCTGGGAAGGTGTAGACATCCCTGGAGAGGATTTAACGTGTTTAATCATCGTTAGACTTCCATTTTCACCGCCAGATGAACCTTTTACAGAAGCGAGATGTGAACAAATTAAGCAAAATGGCGGAAATCCATTTTCTGATTATTCTTTGCCGGAAGCGATTATTCGCTTTAAACAGGGATTTGGAAGACTGATTCGAACGAGAAGCGACAAGGGGTTTATTTTTATTTTTGATCGCAGATTGGTTACAACCCAATATGGAAAGGCTTTTTTAGATTCCATTCCGAAAATCCCTCATACAAAAAGTAATATAAATGGAATAGTCGAATTAATTAATAAATCTTTGTGAAATAAAGGAAATGGCTTGCGAATAATTAAAAAAGAGCTGCGCCTTTTAAGGCGCAGCCAATGACGTTGGTGGATTAGAAGAATTAATAGAATTTTTTATTCAAGCTGTTAGATGTAGCTGTTATACTGATATTTAAAGGTTAAAATGTTTCGTATATATAGCTTGTCCTATATTTACTTGTGTATTAATTACAAATATTGTACTACCTGAGGAGGAATTCCAGTATGGAAAGTAAAATTGAGGTTTTATCAACCGTGAAAATTCAACTAAGCCCTGACCTCTATAAAGTTGTTGATGCTTTAAACAGAACTTTAAAGGAAAATGATTTAATGTTTGGACTGGCACTTGATAAAGAAGATCAAAATAAAGCTGTTTTTTCGATTTATCGTACATAAGAAGAGTGACAAATGTGAAAAAAATAATTATTATAAGTTTATTGATATTTTCAATTATATTAGGATCTGGGGTTATTATTTATTTAAATGCAGTTGAGCCTGTTAAGGCAGCTGAAAAAGAAGCCATTGAAAGAGCCATGGAAGAAACGAGACTTTGGAAGGCTGAGGATTTTCAACTTTATCATGGACTGGAAACATATTTTGTCATTAAAGGGATAAATAAAGCTGGAACAAACATTTACGTCTGGGTACCTGAAAAAGAAGGACAGATTATTGTTAGAAAGGTGACAGATGGAGTTTCCAAACAGGAAGCAATTAATAAGCTAAAAGAAGAGAAAAATCCGAAAAAGATTATTTCCGTTCGCCTCGGTATGGAAAAGGATATCCCGTTATGGGAAATTTATTACCGGACAGAGGGGAATTTAATAAATTATTATTATGTTGATTTCAAAACAGGTGAGTGGCTAAAGAAGATAGAGAATTTATGATCCAAGTTCTTAATCTTCTTAAATGTCATTATGTGAGTGGAGGAAAAGGAAATGAACTTTCAATTAGCACAAAGAGTAAAAGCATTAACCCCATCGACAACGCTTGCCATTACAGCGAAAGCAAAAGAATTGAAGGAACAAGGCTATGATGTAATCGGGTTAGGAGCTGGTGAGCCTGACTTTAATACACCGCAGCATATTATTGATGCCGCCGTTAAATCGATGAATGAAGGACATACAAAATATACTCCATCTGCAGGTCTTCCTGCATTGAAAAAAGAGATCGTTAACAAGTTTAAAGCAGACCAGGGAATCGAATATGAAGCCTCTCAAATCATCGTGGGAAGCGGCGCAAAGCATGTCCTTTATACATTATTCCAAGCTATTTTGGATGAAGGGGACGAAGTAATTATCCCTACTCCATATTGGGTTAGCTACCCTGAACAAGTTAAATTAGCAGACGGTGTTCCTGTCTATGTTGAAGGTAAAGAGGAAAACGAGTACAAAATTACGCCTGATCAACTAGCAGAAGCATTAACGGATAAGACAAAGGCAGTTATAATCAATTCACCAAGTAACCCGACTGGTATGCTTTATACTGAAGAAGAGTTAAAGGCATTGGGCGAGGTTTGTTTGAAGCATAATATTCTGATCGTTTCAGATGAAATTTATGAAAAATTAGTTTATGGAAACAATAGACATGTTTCCATTGCTCAGCTTTCACCAGAGCTTAAAGAACAAACAATACTAGTGAACGGTGTATCAAAGTCCCATTCTATGACAGGCTGGAGAATTGGGTATGCAGCCGGCAATAAAGAATTAATTAAGGCAATGACAAATCTTGCGAGCCATAGTACTTCGAATCCAACAACAACTGCTCAATATGGGGCGATTGCTGCATATGCGGGTTCACAAGAGATGCTTTCAGAAATGCAAAAGGCTTTTGAACAGCGCTTAAATATTATTTACGATAAGCTTGTCGCTATTCCAGGCTTTACCTGCATTAAACCACAAGGTGCTTTTTACCTTTTCCCTAATGTGAAGGAGGCAGCTGAATTAACAGGCTTTGTAAATGTAGATGAATTCTCCCAAGCGCTCCTTGAGGAAGCAATGGTTGCCGTTATTCCTGGATCAGGCTTTGGTGCTCCTAATAATATTCGTTTATCCTATGCAACTTCCTTGGATTTATTAGAAAAAGCAGTTGAAAGAATCCATCAATTTGTTGAGAAGAAAATGAAATAACATTAAAGCGGCAGCTAAATATCTAGCTGCCGCTTTTGTTAGTTGCTTGTCTCTAATACAAAAGAGTATAATATATAGGATGTAAAAGTGATTTGCAAGTTTTTGGAGGGAATATAATTGATAAAAACAACGATATCTGAAGTATACAAATATGTTGATCAAGAAGTGAAAATAGGCGCTTGGATCGCAAATAAACGTTCAAGCGGAAAAATTGCATTCCTTCAGCTTCGCGATGGAACAGGATTCATTCAAGGCGTTGTCGTGAAAACGGATGTTCCAGAAGAAGTTTTTCAAGCGGCAAAGTCTGTTACTCAAGAATCTTCTATTTACATAACTGGAAAAATTCAAAAGGATGAGCGTTCACCATTTGGATATGAGATGCTTGTAACAGGATTAGAAGTGATTCAGGCAGCAGTTGATTATCCAATTACTCCGAAAGAGCATGGAACTGAATTTCTAATGGATCATCGTCATTTATGGCTTCGCTCCCGCCGTCAGCATGCGGTTATGAAAATTAGAAATGAAATTATTCGCTCAACATATGAATTTTTTAATAATGAAGGGTACGTAAAAGTCGATCCTCCAATTTTAACGGGAAGCTCGGCTGAAGGCGGATCAGAATTATTTGCTACGAAATACTTCGATGAAGATGCCTATTTATCACAAAGCGGACAATTACATTTAGAAGCAGCGGCAATGGCACTTGGAAAGGTATTCTCTTTCGGTCCAACTTTCCGTGCAGAAAAGTCCAAAACACGCCGCCATTTAATTGAGTTCTGGATGATTGAGCCAGAGATGGCTTTCTATGAACATGAAGATAGCTTAAAGGTGCAAGAGGACTACGTGTCATATATTGTTCAATCTGTCCTAAAAAATTGTGAATTAGAATTAAAAACTCTAGGCCGAGATACGTCTAAACTTGAGAATATTAAGGCACCATTCCCGCGCATTACTTATGATGAAGCGATTAAGTTTTTACATGAAAAGGGCTTTGACGATGTCCAGTGGGGAGATGACCTCGGTGCCCCTCACGAAACAGCGATTGCAGAAGGCTATGACAAACCGGTTTTCATTACTCATTACCCAACGTCATTAAAGGCATTTTACATGCAGCCAGATCCGAACAGGGAAGAAGTTGTTCTGTGTGCGGACTTAATTGCGCCGGAAGGATATGGGGAAATTATTGGCGGCTCAGAGCGGATTCATGATTATGATCTAATGAAGCAACGTCTTGAAGAGAATAATTTAGATATGGATACTTATAAATGGTATTTAGAACTCCGTGAATATGGTTCAGTTCCTCACTCAGGGTTTGGACTTGGACTAGAAAGAACTGTAGCTTGGATTAGCGGAGTGGAGCATGTGCGTGAGACGATTCCATTCCCGCGTTTATTAAATCGACTATATCCATAAGCAGCAGCTCTTCATAATTTGAGCAAAATTAGAGGAATCGTCCTGTTGGCGATTCCTCTAATTTTTTCAGAGTAGTAAGAAAGGAATAGTTACCTGTTATTCTCCTTACTACAAAGACTTTGTTCATGATATACTGATATGGAGGTGTCAGGAATGTCCAAAACAAGTATATTAAAGTGGCTCCAGGAAGGAAATATTACGATACCTGGGGTTTTATTAACTCATTATAAAGAGATGAATTTAAATGAGCATGAACTAGTGCTTATATTGCATGTTACTTCCTTTATTGAAAGAGGGAATGCATTTCCCACTCCAGTTGAATTGTCTTCAAGCATGACGATCTCCGTTTCAGAATGTACATCGATCCTTAGAAAATTAATCCAGAAAGGGTATATCGAAATTAAAGATAGCTACTCTTCTGATGGAATTCGCTACGAACAATATAATATTGAACCTTTATGGGAAAAGCTGATAGATTATTTTCTATTTAAGGAAAAGCAAGAAACGGCAAAGATAAATCAGCAAAGTGAGACTGATTTATATACTTGCTTTGAACAAGAATTTGGAAGGCCTTTATCTCCATTTGAATGTGAAACACTTGCATTGTGGATGGATGATGACCGCCATGATCCACATATTATAAAAGCGGCTCTTCGAGAAGCGGTTATTTCGGGGAAATTAAATTTCCGTTATATCGATAGAATTTTATTCGAATGGAAAAAGAATGGAATAAAAACAATTGAACAAGCGAAGAGCTACGGAAAAAAGTTCAGACAAAACCAGCAGCAAAGAGTTAAGGCTAACGAAGCTTCTGAACAACCTGGAAAAACCATACCTTTTTATAATTGGCTAGAGCAATAATTGTAGAATAAATAAAGTGGTGAGGAAGTTGTTGAACAATAGTCAAATAAGATTTTGCCTTGATGAGATGGGGGAAATGTTTCCGGATGCACACTGTGAACTTAACCACTCCAACCCATTTGAACTTGTCATTGCAGTTGCTTTATCTGCACAATGCACGGATGTGCTTGTCAATAAAGTAACAAAGAATTTATTTCAAAAATATAAAACTCCCGAGGATTATTTAAATGTACCTTTGGAGGAGCTGCAAGAGGATATTAGATCTATTGGGCTTTATCGAAACAAGGGTAAAAATATTCAAAAACTGTGCAGAATGCTATTAGATGATTACAATGGAGTAGTGCCGCATGATCGGGATGAACTGACGAAGCTTCCGGGAGTCGGCAGGAAAACAGCTAATGTAGTAGTCTCCGTTGCATATGGTGTTCCAGCTATCGCTGTTGACACCCATGTTGAACGAGTTAGTAAGAGATTAGCTATTTGCAGGTGGAAAGATTCCGTTTTAGAGGTAGAGAAAACATTGATGAAAAAGGTGCCAATGGACAAATGGTCTGTTACGCATCATCGGATGATTTTCTTTGGGAGATATCACTGTAAAGCACAAAATCCTCAATGTGAGAGCTGCCCGCTACTGGAAATATGCAGAGAAGGGAAAAAAAGAATGAAGGGGAAGAAAGGGGAATGAGTAATAACAAGCCCCTTTCCGTTCCTATAGAATTAGTACATCCATTTTTCTTTGAAGAGAATGAGGAAATTACCTTCGATGTGGAAGAAATGAAAAATTTGTATGCACTAAGGCCATTTCTTTATGAGACGGCTTTTTTTTCAGGAGTACAAGCAGTAAAACCATGGGAAATTCAAGAAAAAAGCATACCAGTTCTAATTGAGGAATGGCAAAAAGTAAAAGAATTATTAGAAACACTTTTTGCTAAACGGGAGATGATTCATGTACTGGCACCTATGAAAAAAGGGATTAGCCTCTTAATCGAATTGGTTTATTGGGGAAATGGACTTCCGGTTGTTCTTTCAAATTTGGACTTAAATAAATTAGCCATTAAGCCTGTCAATTTATCAGAGCGACTAGAATTTATTATGAAGAAACCATCCTTATATCACTCTTATATTCAATTAGCAGAGCTAATAGGTGAAATGAATAAACAATATGTCAAACAACAGATAATGAAAAAAGCGTCTAAGCCATAAGCTTAAGACGCTTTTTTTCTTTATTATCCACTGCTGCCAGGTGGATTTACAATTGGAGGGATGATCGGATTGGTGTCAGTTTGATCACCGTCACCACCATCGCCATCACCATCACCCTGTCCATTACCATTACCATTACCATTACCGTTTCCGTTTCCTTGCCCATTCCCATTGTCATTTCCGTTTCCATCATCATCAGGGATACCATCCTCGCCGTCCTGACCATCACCATATCCATCGTCCATTTCCGGCAAAGGAACTTGAACTGTTTGAACTGCTGGTTCACTCTTTTGATCATCACGGATTGCTGTAACCTTGAACTGATATATGCCGCCTGGAACCGGATTTGCAACTTTAATTCCTTTTTCAGCTATCACCTGTAGTAGCTGGTCTGCACCATCGTCTAATGCCGCTGAAACTTCAAATTGAACGTTCTCTACCCCTTCTGGATAATCCCACGTTAAGAGTATTTCATTCGTATTTACATCATATGATGCATTTAGGTTTGAAGGAGAATCAAGCTTATCGAATTTCTCGGATACCTCTGTTGGTGCATTTCCTTTAACCGCATACTCATAAATGATTTGATCTTTAGGCGTAAATTCACTAGCAAGTTTTGCTGGGATTGAGCCTTTTTCTATCGCAATCTTTTCAACACTGTTTGGAACAGGGAAGTCAGGTGTTTCGACTCCTTGAGAAACATGCGCCATTAAATTTTTGAAAAGAAGCATAGCGAGCTTTTGGTCCTTAGGAGCGATAGAGTTTTTCTTTTCCTTATAACCAGTCCATACAGCAGCTGTATAGTTGGTCGTATATCCGGCAAACCATGCATCTGGAATGCCTCCATTTTGAATATCCCAATCCTTTATTTCTTGTGCCGTGTAATTAGTTGTACCCGTTTTACCTGCAACATGAAGGTTTGAAATATTAGCTAATTTACCTGTTCCATATGAATCTTTCAATACACTTTTAAGCATATCGTTAATCATAAAAGCTGTGTAATCCTTCATAACTGGCTTTGAATCAGGAGTGACATCGATCTTTGAACCATCACGCATTTCAATGGCTGTGATGGAATGAGGTTCCGTATAAATCCCGTTATTGCCGAATGCACTGTATGCGCCAGCCATTTGCATCGGTGAAACCTCGTAAGCACCGATCGAAAACGATTCAAAAACATCCTTAATATTAAATCCTAGGTTATTTGCAAATTGTTTTGCATTATCAAGTCCAACCTCCTGTAATGTTTGCAGGGCTGGAATATTTCTTGAACGAGCTAAAGCTTCTCTCATCGACATAGGGCCCATATGCTTTCGGTCCCAGTTATTAATTTTCGTCCCATTTGAATAAGTATAGGGCTTATCGTCAAGAGTATAGAAGGTGCCCCATTTTAAATATTCAATGGCAGGGCCATAATCAATAATTGGCTTAAATGTGGATCCGGCATGTCTCATCGTATCTTGGGCAAAATTAAACCCGCGCTTTACTTTAAGATTTCTTCCGCCGCCAATAGCTCGAATTTCCCCCGTTTTAGTATCAAGCAAAGTAATGCCGGCTTGGAAGTCCTCGTCTGGGAAATTAATAATTTCATTTGTATTTAACATTTTTTCCATATAATCCTGGGCATTCGTGTCTAATGTTGTATAAATCGTCAAGCCGTCGGAAGAAATATCTAGATCAGGATACTTTTTCTGAACCTCATCAATGACGATATCTACAAAGGAATCATAAGGAGAATCGTTCTGCTTTCTATTTTCCTCAGGAACGAGTGAGGATTCTACAGAAACTGCCTTTGCTTCTTCCATTTTCTCTTTTGAAATAAAGCCATGCTGATGCATTAAGGAAAGGACTATATTTCGTCTTTTTTCTGCCCGATCTGGATGTTTAAAAGGATTATAGTTTGCAGGGCTTTGCGGAATGCCCGCAAGCAATGCAGCTTCAGGAAGTGTTAGCTCATCAAGATTCTTTCCAAAGTAAACTTGGGAAGCTGTTAAAACCCCATGACTGCGATTTTCCATCCAGATTTTATTTACATACATCTCGAATATTTCTTGCTTCGTATATTTACGCTCTAGCTGAAAGGCCAACCATGCTTCCTGGGCTTTTCTGCTTATTGTTTTATTATTATTAAGAAAGGAATTTTTCACTACCTGCTGGGTAATGGTACTTGCCCCTTCTGAACCAAACCCGCGGGTAACGTTTGCAAGCACTGCTCCAGCTAAACGCTTTAAGTCCATTCCATGGTGCTTGTAGAACCGCACATCCTCTGTTGCAAGAAAGGCCTCTTCCACTAATTTAGGAATATCCTCATATTCAACATATTCTCGGCGTTCAGAGCCAATTTCCGTAATAAGATTATTGTCTTTATCTAATAATTTCGAAGGGATTGGATCCCTTAATTGTTTTTCATCAAGTTTAGGTGCGTCCTTTACCATAAAAGCAAAGGTTCCAGCTCCAACAAGCATTCCAACAATTCCAAGTGCAATTAGTGTAAGAAAGATACGTTTAAATAGGCTCTGTGCCGGTTTCTTTCCTTTGTTTTTTGGCTTGGAAGCTTGCTGTTTACGGCGCTCCTCTCTCGATTGATATTTTTCTGCCATATATGTTCATCCTTTCTGATGAGTAGAAGGTAGATTGAGATATTTATCCGAGGCTATAAAGATAATCGATTTTTTTAATATAGTCAATTCTAGGGTTATATCCTAGTGGGATTTGGTGGCCAAAAGTTTCAATTTCCTCTATAGTAATCGATTTTCTGCCGCCATCCTTCATCCTTTTCCAAAACATAAGTAGATGATGAGCCTCAAGCAGATAGATGTCCTCTGTTGCAGAAAACCTTAATAAAACAAAGCAGATCCCTTTTTGCTTCAGAATCGTTTCCATATGCAAAATTTGATGGTCATGGAAATTTTTTAATGGAAAGGAAGAGTGATTCTGAGTTTCCTTTGCCTCAAAATCAATATACCTGCCTTTGTAAACACCGTTGTAATCTGTTGTTGAAGCCTGTTTGAAATACGCTTCTTTTATGACCGCCGCACTTCTTTTCGGGTAATCCACATGAACAATTTGCACAGGTGTAGGCTTTTTATGAATGGAGGCAATTCCATTCGCTAAATAATACTCATTCGTTTCATTTATATCTTCCTCCAAAGTCATACCACGGTTGCTATAGGACCATTTTTTTTCTATTTTGGTGCGCATCGTTTCTTTTTTAACGGGTAGAAACTTCTTGCCGTTCGGATAATGGAAATTCATTTAATTCACCTCACAAGCTACTACTTATCATAACAAATCTTCGTTATTTGTGGTTGAATAAAAAGTACAGATTTGCAAATGTTAAGCCATATGCTTTTTTTGGAGGCAGATCAATTATGTTTTTTGAAAGGGCAAATTATTTAAATCAGCTAAATATGGAAGAATTGGAATTGATTCAAAAAATAAAAAAACATACACAAAAGTAC
>NZ_JBALPC010000088.1:0-39561 GCF_036965225.1 Bacillus sp. JJ1474
CTATTTCCCTGACTATAGGATGCTCACTTCTTCCTGCATAACTATTAGAGTGAAAACTCAGTCCGATCACGATAATAGTTAGAAAAAGGCTAAATATATTTTTTCTCATTATTCTTTTGTCTCCTTTTGGATCATTTCTTTTATTTTTTGTGAAATCAGCACTTAATACTCAGATAAAAAGATTAAATAAAGTACAACACATTAAATCAAAGTCATAATGTTTCAACGCAGGCATACATTTTAAATAGAAACATGCTAGTCCAAATAGAAAAGCGGAGAGCACCCGCTAAGTAGGAACACAGACTAAAAACGCCACGTCCTGCGGCAACGTCTGCATGACCCNNCTCAAGCATAAGACAAGCCAGCGAGAAGGTTGTCCTTTAACCTTCTTGATGGATTGGCTTATGACCTCGAGCCGATGGTGCTCGAAGCTAGACAGGAAAAGTGGAGAGCACCCGACTAGGAAAAGCCATATAGGAGGATCAACGCATTGGAAACGATTCTAGCTTTTTTACCGAAAAATATTTCAGAAAAAATGATGCATATTTCCCCTCCACAATTAAATGAATTGGAAGAGATACGTGTACGAATTAATCGCCCGCTTGAATTAACGATTAAAGGAAAACCACAATTTCTACCCTATGTTGTAAAGCAAGAGGATGCTCTGAATTTGTTAAACAAGATTAGCCATTTTTCTATTTATACCCTTGAGGAAGAATTACGCAGGGGTTATATCACGATTGAGGGCGGACATCGTGTCGGTTTAGCAGGAAAAGTCATCCTAGAGAATGGAAGTGTAAAGGCTATAAGAGATATTTCTTCCTTTAATATCCGTATTGCCAGAGAACAAATTGGGATAGCAGATAAATTGATTACGAACTTGCTAGAAAATGGCTCTTGGCTTCATACGATGATCATTGGACCGCCGCAAACGGGAAAAACAACATTGCTTCGTGATATTGCAAGAATCATTTCAAGCGGCGACAAAAATAATCGGTTTGCAGCCTACAAGGTTGGAATTATTGATGAGCGATCTGAAATTGCAGGAAGCGTGAATGGCATTCCTCAAATGACATTCGGTCCGCGAATTGACGTTTTGGATGCTTGCCCAAAAGTGGAGGGCATGATGATGATGATTCGTTCAATGAGTCCTGAAGTACTCATTGTTGATGAAATCGGGAGAAAAGAAGATGCAGAAGCGATCATGGAGGCTGTGAATGCAGGAATTAAGCTCATCATGACAACACACGGAAACTCCTTAGAAGAAATACGAAAGAGGCCCACGATGAAGCCTGTCCTAGAAATGGGAATATTTCAGCGGTTTATTGAGTTAAATAGGAAAAATGGCCCTGGAACTGTAGCTGGCTTAAGGGATGGGAATGGAAAAGGGATTATAAATGAAGTGAGAGTGACCTAAATGATGAAATTAATTGGTGCCGTCTTTATTATCGTTGCCACGACATGGGCTGGTTTTGAAGCATCTAGGCATCTGCATGAACGGCCTCGCCAGCTTAGGCAGTTGAAATCAGCCTTACAGTCATTAGAAGCTGAAATTATGTATGGGCATACTCCATTGCATGAAGCGGCAAGGAGGCTCTCGGTTCAATCGGCAAAGCCATTATCCTGGTTCTTTGAAAATTTCGCAATAAAACTAACAAATACTGAAACAACGGTAAGGGATGCATGGGAGCAAAGCCTAAAGGAAATTTGGAAGATGACCGCTTTGAAACAAGGCGAGTTTGAAATAATGAAACAATTTGGAGAAACATTAGGCCGCCATGATCGAAAGTCGCAGCAAAAGCAAATCATGCTGACATTATCTCACTTAGAACGAGAAGAGAACGATGCCTACGACAAACAAGCCAAATATGAAAAGATGGTGAAAAGTCTAGGATTTCTATCAGGATTGTTATTAATCATTTTATTAATGTAAATGACGGAAACACTTACTTGGAGCGAAGCATGCTGCTTGATTTTCATAGGAGGGAAAAGGATGGGCCTTGAGGTTGATATTATTTTCAAAATTGCGGGTGTCGGAATTGTTGTCGCTTTTCTGCATACCATTCTCGATCAAGTTGGAAAAAAGGAATATGCCCAGTGGGTGACACTGTTTGGATTTATTTATATTTTGTTCATGGTTGCCTCCATTGTAGATGACCTATTTCAGAAAATTAAATCGGTGTTTTTATTTCAGGGCTAAGGGAGGTCTTTGCCATTGAAATTATGCAAATAGTCGGAGTCGCACTTGTAGCAACCTTTCTTGCATTAATTGTAAAGGAACAAAAGCCAAACTTTGCTTTTTTGCTCATTGTATTTGTTGGCTGTGCGATTTTTCTTTTTTTAGTCGATCAAATTTATGCCATTATTCACATGATTGAAAGAATTGCAGTCAATGCAAAAGTGAACATGATCTATATTGAAACGATCTTAAAAATTATTGGCATCGCTTATATTGCTGAATTTGCGGCTCAAATTACGAAGGATGCAGGACAAGGAGCAATTGCTTCAAAAATTGAACTAGGGGGAAAAATTCTTATCCTGGCAATGGCAATTCCGATATTAACTGTCATGATTGAAACGATTATTAAAATGATACCTAGCTAAATAGATGTGCGGCATTTTTCTTAAATGAGGTGTAACGGATGGAGCAACGGCTGCAGAAAATATTATTTCTCAATCTACTATTCTTCTTTTTACTAATACCAAGTGTACAAGCCTCTCCGCAAACAGAAGAAGTAAATAAAACAGTAAGTCCGCAAGCGCTTGTTAATGCTCAGTTGGATTCTCTCAATATAGATGAATTAAAAAGCTTTTGGGAAAAAATCAGCAGTGAGTATGGAGGTTTTTTGCCTGAAAGCCAAAAAGGAAGTCTATATGAATTTCTAAAAGGAGAGAAGAAATTTTCCTTTAAAGACTGGTCATCAGGGTTCTTGAAATTTATCTTCCATGAATTTATTGTCAATGGAAAACTATTAGGATCACTAATATTACTAACAATATTCAGTATGTTTCTGCAATCTCTGCAAAACTCCTTTGAAAAGAGTACAGTCAGCAAGGCTGCTTATGCAATCGTATTTATGGTTCTAATCATCTTGGCATTAAACAGTTTCCATATAGCCATTAGCTATACTCAGGAAGCAATTGATACGATGATTTCCTTTATACTTGCGCTTATTCCTTTATTGCTCGCTTTAATCGCCTCGTCAGGGGGGCTTGTATCCGCTGCATTTTTCCATCCAGTCATTCTATTTTTAATGAATATGAGCGGTTTATTAATTCAATATGTTGTATTGCCTTTAATGTTTCTATCGGCATTGCTCAGTATTGTCAGTGTCATGTCTGATCACTACAAGGTGACTCAGCTCGCAAATTTATTGCGAAATTGGAGTATTGCCCTGCTTGGTCTGTTTTTAACAGTATTCTTAGGAGTTATTTCGGTTCAAGGAGCTTCTGCTGCTGTAACAGATGGTGTGGCAATTAGGACGGCTAAATTTATTACCGGCAATTTCATACCGGTGATCGGCAGAATGTTTACAGATGCTACAGATACTGTCATTAGTGCCTCTGTCTTACTAAAAAATACAGTAGGAATTGCTGGAGTAGCCATCCTAATTCTAATTGCGGCATTTCCCGCAATCAAAATTCTCATGATTGCGTTTATATATAAATTTGCGGCTGCTATTTTACAGCCTTTAGGCGGCGGGCCTATTATCTCCTGCCTTGACATTATTAGTAAAAGTGTCATCTATGTTTTTGCTGCACTAGCTGTTGTTTCCCTCATGTTCTTTTTAAGTATCACTGTAATCATTGCAGCTGGAAACTTGACGATGATGGTCAGGTAGGGGGTAAGCGAAATGGGTTTTATTAAAGAATGGATTACAAATATTATTTTATTTGTCCTATTAGCCACAGTGATCGATATGCTGCTTCCAAATTCAAATCTGCAAAAGTATACAAAAATGGTGACAGGGCTTTTACTGATTGCCGTTATATTAACACCAGTATTAAAGCTCATTTCAAATGATTTCGAAAAAGTGCTTGCTTCTGTACCAGCAATAGAAGGTCCGGGAGAAAAAAACTTAGAAAATTCAATTGAAATGAAGAAAAGAGAAATACAAGCCTGGCAAGATGCATATATTCTAGAAGACATGGCTGTCCAATTAGAAAAGCTAGTGGAAGAGGAGCTGATGGCACAGTATCAATTAGAAATTTCAAGAATTGATGTTGAAGTTAATGAAAAAGCCGATAACACTTTCCCGGAAAACCTTCAAAAAGTAACAGTGCGTTTGAAAGCTAAAGACGAAAAAAAGGAAGCTGTTGAAGTTGTTAAAAAAGTCGAAATCAATGCGCGGGAATCTCTTCCTTCGAACAGTCCAAACAGCGGAACTGAAAAAATCACCTCTCTATTAGCGGAAAAATGGAATGTGAATGAAGAAAAAATTGAAGTTCGGGTAGAAGGAGGGAAGTTAAAAAAGGATGGATAAAGATAAAGGGCCTTTTACATTATTGAAAAAATGGCTTTCTAAAGACGATCAGCCTGATAAAAAGCCTGGGAAGTATCAATATTTGCTTCTTGTCCTCCTCTTTGGGGCAGCCATTATGCTAATTAGCAATATGTTCTTTAATGATAAGTCTTCAAATGCAAACATACCTGTCATGAATAATCAGCAGGAAGCGAATGAGGAAGAGGATGTACCAGCATTTGGCCAAAAGAAGAAGGCAGGCAATGACACGATTGCTGCTTATGAAAGGGCATATGAAGCCCAGTTGAAGGAAGCACTCGATGCCATCATTGGTGTAGAGGATGCGACAGTAGTTGTTAACGTTGATGCGACTGAAGCGAAGATCCTCGAGAAGAACAGAACTAGCAAGACTCAAGTTACAGACGAAACCGATCGTGAAGGCGGAAAGAGAAATGTCGAGGATATTTCAAATGAAGAGCAGCTAGTCATTACAAGAAGAGGAGAAGAAGAGGTTCCAATTGTAATAGAAACAAAGAAACCTAAAATTAGAGGGGTTCTGGTCGTTGCAAAAGGGGCTGATAATATACAAGTAAAAAAATGGATTATAGAAGCAGTAACGCGTGTCTTGGATGTACCTAGCCACAGAGTTGCGGTAATGCCAAAAAAAACTAAGGGGGATTCATGATGTTATTAAAAAAACAAACAGTCTGGTTATTAACGATGCTGAGCTTAGTCGTAGTCTTGTCGGTGTATTATATTACCTCACCTGAGCAAAATGGTCAGAATTTGGCCAATTCGCCTGAAAAAGCTGAGCAGTCAAATGAACCAGCAGCAACAGAGAATTTAGACGATAGCGAAGTCATTACCAATGCATCTGGTGATGAAATGTTTGAAGCTTTACGCCTAAAGCTTAATGATGAGCGCAGTAAAATGATTGAAGAGTTATCAGCTAAGATGGCCAATACCCAGCTTCCTGCTGAGGAAATCAGCGCCGCAAAAGATCAGATTGACCAGCTGGATGCCCTTGCTAAAAAAGAAGAAATGCTAGAAATGTTAATTCGCTCAATGGATTACGAAGATGTACTAGTGCGTGCAGAGGGGAAAAATGTCCGTGTGACTGTAAAAGCGAAAGAACTTTCCCGTTCAGCTGCAAACGACATTATTCGTGAAGTAAATAACGAAATTGGCGGTCTTCAAGCAGTTACAGTTGAGTTTAAAGCTCCAAAGTAAATAAATTTGATAGATTCAAAAATAGCGGAACCCATGGGGCGCCGCTATTTTTCCTGTAGCTTAATTAACTCTTCCATTGATTTATTTGCATTTGCTGCAGCATGAACCAAATGCTCATGGTGTTGTGTCTGTAAACCGACTGTTGCGGAAAGCTCTTGTAAAGCTGAACAAGTTTGTTCAATCACAGAACTAAATTCGTTAACAGACTTACTGATGGACTTAGAAGATTCATTAATATCTTTCGTAAGGGAATCATAATTTGAAATATCATCTTTTAGATGACTAAACTTTTGATATACATCTAGAAATGCGACATGTGTTTCATCTGAAAGTGTAAGATTACTGCTGACTTTATTTCCTGCTAATTGAACATTATTTTTCGCTTCATCTGTATTCATCATAATTCTATTAAGATTGTCTGTTATTTGTTTTGCTGTTTTTCCAGTTATATCTGCTAGTTTCCTTACTTCCTCAGCTACGACAGCGAAGCCCTTTCCACTTTCCCCAGCCCTTGCAGCTTCTATCGATGCATTGAGTGCCAATAGATTCGTTTGCTCTGCTATTGCACGAATGCTGGCTGAAAAATGGGAAGTTTCATTCACAAGGTTTGCTAGTGAAGAAATTTCATTATACACTTTATGCATCTCATTATAGGAGTGCTCTAAATCTTTTCTTAGATGATGAACGAGAGAACGTCCCTTTTCTGTGATCTGCTCAGCTTCAATAGAATCATTATGGAGTTTTTCTATAAGCATACTTGCACGATCTGTTAGACCATTAGCACGCTCAAGAGAATGGGTAATGTCAAGGACAGTATCAGTTTGGAATTGAATGCCAGAGGAAATTTCTGCAATAGAATGGCTCATCTCTACTGCTGCCTCATAATTTTCCCGACTCATTTGTTTCACATTTTCAATCATGGAAAAGAGGTCTGTTGAACTGTTTTGAACTGTCTTTTTTATTTTAAAATTATTTTCTAATAATAATTGGGTCTCAATTTGTGCCGAAACTATATGTTCCGATAGTTTATTAGATAAGGTTAGTTGGAAAAAAAGCAGAATAGTTACAAGAAAATAGAGTAAATAAATGGTTACATAATTTTTCATTTCAAGTAGCAGTTGACCGTGATGTAAAAAAGTGAAAACCGTTATCACCGCCAAGCCTAGAACAAAAGCAAGCAAAAGGATAGTTCGCTGCATATAAATAGCGGCCGTGGCAACAACTAAATAAATTAAAAAATAGGCTGTCGGGGATACACTATTTTCCATTATGACAAATATAACGATTGAAACTATTAGAATAGCTAAATATGGAATGAGGGATATTCCTTTTTTAAAATAATGCATGATAGAAACGATTCCGACTCCTGCTCCACCTGCAATAATAATGGAAAGAATGACTGCCAAATCCTTCTTCATCACAATATCGACAATGGCAGCAAGAACGACACATACTAAGGCTGCTTTGATAATTAAGGAATTTTTTCGAATCAAATCTTCTCTTTTTATCTCATGTATCGAACTCATTTTCTAATCTACCCCTCTATTCCTAGTTCATTTGAATTATTATTTCGCTATTTTATTTGAAATTCCTCTGAGGAAATTCACGAATTTTTAACATATCGCTAGAAAATGTGGAAAAAATTCGTTGAGAAAAGGGTAATTGGGCATAATTATTATTCATAGTCGTAATACATTATTGAATTTGAATAAGATTTTATCGTATGATATTAGTAGTTAGTCATAAATTATTCTACGGGTTCATTATTCATCAGGTGAATTAGCCAGGAATATATGAACTCAAGTGAAAACAAGGGGTGCCCAATATGTTAAAAGTACAAGAAATTCGTGAGCTTATTAAGCTTGTCGATCAGTCAAATATTGATGAATTTGTATATGAGCATGAAGGATCGAAAATAAAAATGAAAAAGAATACGGCTGAAGCAGTTGTTGTTCAGCCAGCGAAGATTGCAGTTCAGGAAGTTCAAGTTCCACAGCCAGTACAAACTGCTGCTGTTCAACAGGTTCCAGTTGAAACTGCTGTTCAAGAACCTTTTAAGGAAGCAGAGGCTAATACGAAGAACCTACATAAAATTGTTTCTCCAATGGTTGGAACATTCTATCAATCCTCATCACCAGATTCAGATCCATATGTAAAGGCTGGTTCTAAGGTTTCTAGTGACTCGATTGTTTGTATCGTAGAAGCAATGAAGCTATTCAATGAAATCGAAGCTGAAGTCAATGGGGAAATTGTTGAAGTTCTAGTGAAAGATGGCCAATTAGTAGAATACGGCCAGCCATTATTTTTAGTAAAAGCAGAATAAGGAGCGGTAACAGGATGATTAAAAAACTGCTAATTGCAAACAGAGGAGAAATCGCTGTTCGAATCATTCGTGCATGCCGCGAAATGGAGATTGAAACGGTCGCCGTTTTTTCTGAGGCTGACAAGGATGCGCTTCATGTCCAGCTTGCTGATGAAGCCTATTGCATTGGGCCGACAGCGTCTAAAGATAGCTATTTAAATTTCACCAATATCATTAGTGTCGCAAAGTTAACAGATTGTGATGCAATTCATCCAGGGTATGGTTTCCTAGCGGAAAACGCAGATTTTGCTGAGCTATGCCGTGAATGCAATATTATTTTCGTAGGTCCAACGCCTGAGGCCATTACGAAAATGGGAACGAAGGATATTGCAAGAGAGACAATGAAGGAAGCAGGTGTTCCAATTGTCCCAGGTTCGAATGGAATTATTAAGGATATTGAGGAAGCTAGAGAGCTTGCTAACAAGATTGAATATCCGGTTATTATTAAAGCAACAGCAGGCGGCGGCGGAAAAGGAATACGTGTAGCCCGTAATGAGCAAGAGCTTGTAAAAGGAATTACTATAACCCAGCAGGAAGCTTTAACGGCTTTCGGCAATCCAGGCGTGTATTTAGAGAAGTACATTGAGGATTTCCGCCATGTTGAAATTCAAGTTCTAGCTGATACATTCGGAAATACAGTTCATCTTGGAGAAAGAGATTGCTCGATTCAAAGACGACTGCAAAAGCTATTAGAAGAAACACCTTCCCCAGCATTAGATGGGGAAACACGTGAAGAAATGGGAAATGCTGCAGTAAAAGCAGCAAAAGCAGTTGATTATACAGGCGCTGGCACGATAGAATTTATTTATGATTACCGAAATCGTAAATTTTACTTTATGGAAATGAATACTCGGATTCAGGTTGAGCATCCAGTTACTGAAATGGTAACTGGGGTTGACTTGATTAAGGAACAGATTAAAGTTGCGTCAGGTGAAAAGCTGAATTTTACGCAACAAGATGTTACTTTTAGCGGGTGGTCAATTGAATGCCGAATTAATGCTGAAAATCCAGAGAAGAACTTTATGCCATCAGCAGGGAGAATTAATATGTATCTTCCTCCAGGCGGTTTAGGAGTTCGTGTTGATTCCGCTGCATATCCGGGGTATATGATTCCTCCTTATTATGACTCTATGATTGCAAAGGTAATCACCTATGGGGCAACAAGGGACGAAGCCATTGCCCGAATGAAAAGAGCGTTAAGCGAATTTGTTATTGAAGGTGTGCACACGACTATTCCGTTCCATTTAAAGCTTCTTAGTCATGAAAAATTTGTGGATGGTCAATTTAACACTAAATTCTTAGAAATGTATAATGTTATGCAGAAAGAAGACTAATTGGAGGTGCTGAGGTGAACGAGAATATTCTGGAAATGAGTCATGAGAATAGTGGATTAGGCAAAATTGAAATTGCTCCGGAAGTAATTGAAGTCATTGCTGGTATCGCTGCGTCAGAAGTAGAAGGAGTGGCGCAAATGCGCGGCAACTTCGCTACAGGCGTTGTAGAACGATTAGGAAAGAAAAATCATGGCAAAGGTGTAAAGGTTGAGCTTTCTGAGGACGGTATTAAGGTAGATGTATATTGTTCTATGGTATTCGGCATCTCTATTCCAAATGTTGCCCAGAAAATTCAAGACAATATTCGGCAGGCATTATTGAATATGACTGCACTAGAAGCACAAGAAGTAAATGTCCATGTTGTTGGAATCGTTTTTGAAAATCAAAAACAAGCAGTGGAATATGAGCAGGAAATGTAATTGAATATGAAAAGGCCAAAGACGCCAAATTTGTCTTTGGCTTTTTTACTTGAATCTTCTTTACATAGTTTAAATTTATTCTGTTTTCTGCTAGAGTAATGGTGGGTATAGGTATTGGCTTAACGGGGGAAAAATTTTTTCTTACTCAGTGCTTATTGGACATACTTGTGCTATGATTTAAAATGTATTTTTTAGAGAAGTAAATGGCATAAATGATAATAGCCCATGTAAGTATAAGAAAATTGAGCGTTAACTGAATCTTTCCCTGTTAAAGGAGTTAATAATAGATGAAACGAAGAACAGCAAGAGAAAAAGCATTACAAGCCATTTTTCAAATTGATGTAAGCGAAGTAGATCCAGCCTTAGCCATTGAACACGTTTTAGAGGATTCACCAAGCAATGAATTTCTCAATCAGCTTGTCAATGGAGTTGTAGAAAACAAAGTAACAATTGATGAAACAATTAAGAAAAATTTAGAAAATTGGACATTAGAAAGATTGGGAACTGTAGATCGAAATCTTTTAAGACTATCCGTTTATGAGCTATTATTTTGCACAGATACACCACAAAATGTCGTTATTGACGAGGGAATTGAAATTGCAAAATTATATGGGGATGACCAGTCGAGCAAGTTTATAAATGGAGTTCTTTCCAAGATTAAACAGCAGCTTTGATGATTCAGCAGGTTCCTTTATTAATGATTAGGGGGAAGATGACATGACTGTGAATTTGATTGATGGAAAAGAAATAGCTAGACAAAAAAAATCCTTTATTGCTGAAGAAGTAGAAAAATTAAAAAATGAAGGCATTACTCCGGGACTTGCGGTGATTTTAGTCGGCAATAATCCAGCATCCAGAACATATGTCACGAGTAAAGAGAAAACGTGTAAGGATCTTGGAATGCATTCTGAGTTAATTGAGCTGCCTGAAGGGGTAAGTGAAGAAGAGGTCCTTGGGAAAGTAATAGAACTTAATGAGAACCCAAATATTCATGGGATTCTAGTCCAATTGCCTTTGCCTAAACATATTGATGAAGTGAAAGTAATTGAAACAATTTCTCCAGATAAAGATGTTGACGGTTTTCACCCTGTTAATATTGGAAGAATGATGACAGGCCAGGATGCGTTTCTGCCATGTACCCCATATGGTGTAATGGAAATGCTTGATTTTATTAATGCAGATATTTCGGGCAAGCATGTAGTTGTCGTTGGCCGCAGTAATATTGTGGGAAAACCGGCAGGCCAGCTGTTCCTAAATAAACATGCAACGGTTACATATTGTCATTCCAAAACAACAGATTTGAAAGAATTTACTAGACAAGCAGATATTCTTGTGGCAGCTGTTGGGAAGGTGAATTTCATAACGAAGGAGCATGTGAAAGAAGGTGCGATCGTTATTGATGTTGGAATTAACCGTAATAATGAAGGTAAGCTGTGCGGAGACGTGGACTTCGATGAAGTGAAAGAAGTAGCAAGCTATATTACACCTGTACCAGGCGGTGTAGGTCCAATGACGATTACGATGCTTATGTCCAATACATTAAAGGCCGCTAAGTCCATTCAGCAAAAATTGCAAAGTAAAAATTAATAAATTGTCTAGCTTCTGCCCTTTTCAAATGATGCTTTAGTCCTCTTACACTGCACGCTTTTTACGTGACGGTTTGAGAAACTAAATCTATAATGAAAGGGCAGTTTTGTTGTGGTAACAACTCTAAAGGAGACTATTATGAAAGACCAACGCTATTTATCGGTGAATGCTCTTACTAAATATATAAAAAGAAAATTTGATGCTGATCCGCATTTGCAGAATGTCCTTGTAAAAGGGGAAATCTCGAATTATAAACAGCATTCCAGCGGACATATGTATTTTACATTAAAGGATGAGAAAGCCCGCGTTCTTGCTGTCATGTTTTCAAGCAATAATCGGGGAATGAAATTTTCGCCTGAAAATGGGATGAAGGTTCTTATTAGAGGCGATCTCACCGTTTATGAGCCAAGTGGTCAGTATCAAATCTATATTAAAGAAATGCATCCTGACGGAGTTGGCGATTTATATTTAGCTTTTGAACAGTTAAAAGAACGGCTTGACAAGGAAGGAATTTTTTCACCTCAAAATAAAAAGCCTATCCCGAAATTTCCAAAGACAGTCGGTATTATTACTTCCCCAACTGGAGCTGCAATCCGTGATATTTTGACCACGATTAAGAGGCGTTATCCAGTGGTAAATATCTTAATATTCCCTGCACTTGTACAAGGTTTACAGGCTGCACCATCTATTGTGAAGCAAATACAATTAGCCAATCAATTAAATGAGGCAGATGTGCTTATTATTGGGCGTGGCGGGGGTTCGATTGAAGAGCTTTGGGCTTTTAATGAGGAAGAGGTGGCAAAAGCCATTTTTCATTCGCAAATTCCCATCATTTCGGCTGTTGGTCATGAAACTGATTTTACTATTGCTGATTTTGTAGCTGATTTACGTGCTCCTACGCCAACAGGTGCTGCTGAAATGGCCGTCCCCCATATTGAGGATTTGACAGAAAGAGTTCTAAATCGAGAGTCGCGCTTACTAAGGGCACTTAAGGAACATATGACACTAAAAAGCGAAAGACTTTCAAGAATTCAAAAATCATATGCTTTTCGTTACCCGCAGAAATTGTATGAACAAAAGCTTGAGCAGGTAGACAGATTAGCAGAGCAGCTTGAAAAAGGTTCTAAAAAGCTTTTTGATCAAAAAATTGACGAATGGCAGAAAATACAGAAACGAATACAGCGAAAGCCTTTGAACGATTTAATACTAGCCTCTAAAGAACAACAGGAAAAAATGCAAAAACAGCTAAACAAAGTCATGCTTAATATTTTAGCCGCTAAAGAAAAAGACTTTTCACATAAAATTGCTACTTTAGAAGCATTAAGTCCATTAAAAATTATGGATAGAGGCTATAGTCTTGTATATACAAAGCAAGAAAACTTAATTAAATCCGTTAAACAAATTAAGGAAAATGACCAAGTAAAAATAAAGGTACCTGATGGAATCATTAATTGCCTTGTTACGGAAATAGAGGAGTGAATACGTTGTCTTCAGAACAAAAATTAACATTTGAAGAGGCTATGGAGAAATTAGAAGTGATTGTAGAAAAGCTGGAAGAAGGGGACGTCCCTCTTGAAGAGGCCATCAATATTTATAAGCAAGGTATGGAGCTATCTAAGCTTTGTCATGATAAGCTGAAAAGTGTAGAATCACAGCTCACTCAAATTTTGACAGAGGATGGCCGAAAAGAAAATTTCGTCATCTCCGAGGAGGAGTAATTTTGCAGCAGTCATCCTTTTCTTTATTTGCAAAAAATCAAAAAATCTTGTTAGAAAATATGTTTAAGGAAAGTGTCAGCAAACTGAATGCACCTTCCGTTATAAAAGAATCGATGCTTTATTCATTAGAAGCCGGAGGGAAGCGAATAAGACCGCTTCTGTTATTCGCTACTCTCGAAGCATTTGGAGAAGACACACGAAAAGGTCTTCAAACTGCTGCAGCAATAGAAATGATTCATACGTACTCGCTCATTCATGATGATCTTCCGAGCATGGATAATGATGATTTAAGGCGGGGAAAGCCAACAAATCACAAGGTGTTTGGTGATGCTTTTGCGATTTTGGCAGGTGATGCCTTATTAACATACAGCTTCCAATTAATTACTGAAACCCCTTCAGAATTTACGGATGCAGAAACGAAGCTTAATCTCATTAGAGAAATGTCAATAGCAGCTGGAGCTGAAGGAATGGTCGGCGGACAAGTTGCTGATATAAGCGGAGAGGACAAGGCCTTAAACTTAAATGAATTAGAGTATATTCATGTTCACAAAACGGGTAAACTGTTGCAATACAGTGTAGTGGCAGGTGCTATTCTTGCAGGGGCAGACAAGGAAACATTGAAAACACTTGCTGAGTTTGCTTACCATCTTGGAATCGCCTTTCAAATACGTGACGACATCCTTGATCTAGAAGGAACGGAAGAAGTAATTGGAAAGCCTGTTGGCAGTGATGCTTCTAAACATAAGAGTACCTATCCATCATTGCTTACATTGGATGGCGCAAAAGAAGCTCTGCACCATCATATCCAGCAAGCAAAGTCCAAGCTTTCAGTTACAGGTCTGAATACAAAGCTGCTTGAGGAAATTACTGAACTAATAGAAACGCGAAATCATTAAACACTATATGATAAAGCATTAGGCAATATCTCTAATTGGCAAATTACTACACTACCTTGAGGATTTCATTCATACTGTTATAATAAACCATATATAAGGTTAAGTTTTATGAACATCTAAGAGATATGTGCATGATAAAGAAATGAAAGCGAGTGATCCTCTGTATGGATCTAATGAAAATTAAAGACCCTTCTTTTTTAAAAGGGTTATCAAATAAAGAACTAGAGGCAGTAAGTCAAGATATACGCCAATTTCTAATTGAAAAGTTGTCTTATACCGGGGGCCATATTGGACCTAATTTAGGCGTTGTCGAATTAACGATTGCTTTGCATAAATGCTTTGACAGCCCGAAGGACAAAATTATTTGGGATGTAGGCCATCAATCATATGTTCATAAAATCCTAACTGGCCGTGCCGATCAATTCGATACATTGAGGCAATATAAGGGCTTATGCGGATTTCCAAAAATGGCTGAGAGTGAACATGATGTATGGGAAACTGGGCATAGTTCAACCTCATTATCTGCTGCAATGGGAATGGCGATTGCCAGGGATTTGAAAAAAGAAAAATCCTTCGTAATACCTGTTATTGGTGATGGTGCCTTAACGGGCGGAATGGCTTTAGAGGCATTAAACCATATTGGCCATGAAAAAAAGAATATGATTGTCATTTTAAATGATAATGAAATGTCCATTGCTCCAAATGTAGGGGCACTGCACAATGTTCTTGGAAGACTTCGTACAGCTGGAAAATACCAGTGGGCAAAGGATGAACTCGAACTTCTCCTGAAAAAAATCCCTGCAGTAGGAGGCAAGCTTGCTTCAACAGCTGAAAGATTAAAGGATAGCCTTAAATATCTTTTTGTATCAGGGATGTTTTTTGAGGAGATGGGCTTCACCTATCTTGGACCAGTAGATGGTCATAATTTTGAAAGCTTATTTGAAAATTTAAGCTATGCTAAGAAAACTGAGGGACCCGTCCTGTTGCATGTTATTACAAAAAAAGGAAAGGGTTATTCCCCTGCTGAACGTGATACAACTGGAACATGGCATGGTACAGGACCATACAAAATTGAAACAGGGGATTTTGTGAAACCGGTTAATACGCCGCCAGCATGGAGCTCGCTTGTAAGTGAAACGGTTCGAAAATTAGCAAGAGAAGATGACCGGATTGTTGCCATTACTCCAGCTATGCCGGTAGGCTCTAGATTAGAAGGGTTTGCAAGTGAATTCCCTGAACGGATGTATGATGTTGGAATTGCAGAACAGCATGCTGCAACTGTCGCTGCTGGCTTAGCAACACAGAAAATGAAGCCGTTTCTTGCTATTTATTCAACATTTCTTCAACGTGCCTATGATCAGGTTGTGCATGATATTTGCCGGCAGAATTTAAATGTCTTTATTGGAATTGACCGTGCTGGCTTAGTTGGTGCTGATGGTGAAACACATCAAGGTGTTTTTGATATTGCCTTTTTGAGACATGTGCCAAATCTTGTATTGATGATGCCTAAAGATGAAAATGAAGGCCAGCATATGGTTTATACTGCTGTAAACTATGATGATGGCCCGATAGCTTTGAGATTTCCACGCGGAAATGGATTGGGTGTACCAATGGATACAAGCTTTCACAAAATTCCGATTGGGACTTGGGAAGTGCTTAAGAATGGTACAGATGCTGCCATTCTCACATTCGGTACAACGATTCCAATGGCATTAAAAGCGGCTGCTATTCTAGAGAAACAAGGCCAATCTATAAAGGTAATCAATGCAAGATTTATTAAACCTTTAGATGAAAAAATGCTTCTCGAATTATTTAAAGATCATATGCCGATTTTAACGATTGAAGAGGCAGTTCTTCAAGGCGGTTTTGGGAGTACGGTACTTGAATTTGCCCATGAAAACGGCTTTCATCATATAGAAATTGACCGGATGGGTATTCCAGACCGTTTCATCGAGCATGGCAGCGTTGATAAGCTATTAGAAGAAATCGGAATGACTACGGGTGATGTAGTCGATCGAATAAATAATCTTGCAAGAAAGAAACAGAAAAGGGCTTAAGGAATGAAAGCAAAGAAGGAACGGTTAGATATTTTATTAGTTGAAAGAGGCTTAGCTGAGACGAGGGAGAAGGCAAAACGAACGATAATGGCTGGAATTGTATTTAGTAATGAAACTCGTCTCGACAAGCCGGGAGAAAAGGTTAGCAGCGATATTCCGCTAAGAGTAAAGGGAAAAGTCATGCCGTATGTTAGCAGAGGCGGGCTAAAGCTTGAAAAAGCATTAAAAATATTTGATCTTGAAGTGAAGGACAAAATTCTTCTTGATATCGGTGCATCAACTGGCGGATTTACTGATTGTGCTTTACAAAATGGGGCGAAAATGTCTTATGCCCTTGATGTCGGATACAATCAGCTCGCTTGGAAGTTAAGACAGGATGAACGTGTTGTTGTTATGGAGCGAACTAATTTCCGTTATGTAACACCAGCCGATCTTCAAGAAGGAATGCCAACCTTCGCTTCCATTGATGTTTCATTTATCTCTTTAAAGCTTATCCTTCCTGTATTAAAGACCTTATTAGTTTCAGGCAGTGATGTAGTGGCGCTCGTTAAGCCTCAGTTTGAGGCAGGACGCGAACAGGTTGGAAAAAAAGGGATTGTACGTGATGCCAAGGTCCATGTACAGGTTTTAGAATCAATGATTTCCTTTGCCCTAAATCTGGGATTCGATGTGAAAAATCTATCGTTTTCTCCTATAACTGGCGGTGATGGGAATATTGAATTCCTGCTGCACCTTTATTGGACAGGTCAGAAGGAAATCGGTGAAAATATTTTAAATTTTGAAGCTCAGGCAGTAGTGAATGAAGCCCATACAGAACTTAAGACAAAGCAAAATGAAGAGGATTAGGCTGCTGCTTATTCCTCTTCATTTTATTTATGTATGTCTAAACGACTAATAATATCATGAAAAACAAAGAAAAATTGTACTTTATAGGGAAAATCAGCTAACATATAATTAGATTTTATTCTTTTATTTACAACTATTTTGAAGTTTGTTATAAAATTTAGGCGCATAGCGTTTTTCATAATTGGGGTGAGTATATGACAAAGGGTCAACGTCATATTAAAATTCGGGAGATTATTGCAAATAATGATATTGAGACACAGGATGATCTTGTAGATGAGTTAAAAAATGCCGGATACAATGTAACACAAGCAACAGTATCACGAGATATTAAAGAACTTCATCTTGTAAAAGTTCCTCTGCAAGATGGCAGATATAAATATAGCCTTCCTGCTGATCAGCGATTCAATCCTTTACAAAAATTAAGACGTAACCTAATGGATGCATTTGTGCGGATAGATTCAGCAGGAAACCTGCTCGTAATGAAAACCCTGCCTGGAAATGCGATGGCGATAGGGGCGCTTATTGATAATTTGGATTGGGAAGAGATAATGGGGACTATTTGCGGCGATGATACGTGCTTAATTATTTGCAGAACACCTGAGCAAACTGAAGCTATCACAAATCGTTTTCTAGAAATGCTGTAATGGGGATGATTTCATTTGTTAACTGAATTATCAATTAGAAACTTTGCTATTATTGAAGCCCTTTCGATCTCATTTGACAAGGGCTTAACTGTATTAAGCGGAGAAACAGGTGCTGGTAAGTCAATTATCATTGATGCGATACACTTACTCGTTGGAGGAAGAGGATCAGCTGAATTTGTAAGGCATGGAGAGGAAAAGGCAGAAATAGAAGGTCTTTTTCAGTTTGAAGATCCCAATCATCCTATTTGCAAAAAGGCTTATGAATTTGGCATTGAGCTTGAAGATGGAATGATTGTACTTAGAAGAGATATTTCGAAATCAGGAAAAAGTGTATGCAGAATCAATGGCAAGCTTGTCACAATTTCGATTTTAAGGGAAATTGGAAGTACATTGATTGATATTCATGGGCAGCATGAGCATCAGGAATTGATGGACGAAATAAAGCATATCAGTCTTCTTGACCAATTTGGCGGCAGGAAGATAAGCTCTGCACTTTTAGAATACCAGCAAGTTTATCATAAGTATGAGCAAAAATTAAAATCATTAAAAACATTAAGTGAAAATGATCAGCAGATGGCCCATCGGCTAGATTTAATACAGTTTCAATATGATGAAATTCTTAAAGCGAATTTAAAGCTAAATGAAGATGAAGAGCTTTTCGAAGAGCGCAAAAAGCTTAGTAACTTCGAACGGATTTATGATTCCTTACAGGCAGGATATGCTGGTCTTCAAGGGGAACAAAGAGGACTCGATTGGATTGGTCTTGTTATGGGGCATGTTGAAGATGCTGCGGAAGTTGATCCTGCCTATAAGGAACTTGCTGAATCTGTGTCGAATAGCTTTTATCAGCTTGAGGATGTCATGAGAAGTCTTCGGAATGAGCTTGATTTTCTGGAATACGACCCTAGAAGACTTGCCGAAATCGAAGACCGGCTTAATGAGATTCAACAATTAAAACGAAAGTACGGGAAGACAATTGTTGAAATTCTTGAATATGCCTCAAAAATTGAAGAAGAAATAGAAACATTGCAAAATAAAGAAACACATATCGGAAAGTTAGAAAAAGAAATTTCCTCATTGCGAAAGGATCTTACAGTTGAAGCAGAAGAATTATCAAATTTAAGGAAAAACACGGCTAAAACTTTAATAAAATTAATACATAAAGAATTAAAAGAGCTTTATATGGACAAGACTGTATTTGAAGTGAAATTTGAAGCAGATATGGAGAACTTCACAAAAAATGGATTTGATAAAGTTGAATTTTACTTATCGACTAATCCAGGGGAACCATCAAAACCCCTCTCCAAAATTGCATCAGGTGGAGAATTATCTAGAATTATGCTTGCGCTAAAAAGTATTTTTTCAAAGCATCAAGGGGTTACTTCTATTATTTTCGATGAAGTGGATACGGGAGTGAGTGGCAGGGTTGCACAAGCGATTGCAGAAAAGATTCACCATGTTGCCATTAATTCGCAAGTGTTGTGCATCTCCCATTTACCGCAAGTAGCTGCAATGGCAGATACTCATTTGTATATCGCAAAAAATATTAAAGATGGCCGGACGAAAACAACGGTTAAAGCTTTAAATGAAGCAGAAAAAATTAAAGAAATTGGCCGGATGATATCAGGAGTCGAAATTACCGATTTAACGAAAGAGCATGCTAAAGAGCTTCTTCAGCTTGCAAACAAAATTAAGGTGTAGAAAAAAAATACATGAAAAGCTATCCAAAGCAGGATAGCTTTTTTTATCGCCATATCAGTTATAAATGCGCGCTTTACAGGCAAAATTATAGATGTAGCCATTTGACGTTGTGGATTAGAAGCGAGGAGAGTGAAAGTTTTGATAACAGAAGTTTTAAGAAAAATAATTGGTGGAATTCTCCTTGTTTCATTAATTGCAATTGGATTTTCCAAACCCATTCAAAAATATTTAGAAATTCCAACTTCAATCACTCTTTTTGAGGGCCAGCATATTGATCTGGCTAAAGCAGAAATGGTAACGGCAACTATGTCTACAGATTCAAGTATTGCACTTAAACAGGACAATCATTCAGTTTCCCTAAAAGCAAAAAAACGCGGGGAAAATGAAATGTTTTTAGAATTAGCAGGTTTTCCGATTAAAAAGGTCGATGTAAATGTACTAAAGGATTTTAAAGTGATTCCAGGTGGACAGTCTATCGGTGTCAAACTAAATACCGTTGGTGTCTTAGTAGTGGGACACCATCAAATAAATACAGTAAACGGAAAATCCTCTCCTGGAGAAATAGCAGGAATCAAAGTGGGAGACATCATCACTAAAATAAACGGCAAAAATATTGAAAAAATGTCTGATGTTGCCCCTTTTGTCCAGCAAGCAGGGAAATCCGGTAAGCCCCTTACGATAGGTGTGAATAGAGAAAATAATCATTTTACAACTGAATTAACCCCCTTAAAAGAAAAAGGAGAGGGTTCCTTTAAGCTTGGATTATATATTCGCGACTCAGCTGCTGGAATCGGAACAATGACGTTTTATCATCCAGAATCTAGGAAATATGGAGCTTTAGGCCATGTTATTTCCGATATGGATACGAAAAAACCAATTGTTGTTGATGATGGTCAAATTGTTCGCTCCACAGTCACCTCTATTGAGAAAGGGAGCAATGGCAATCCTGGAGAAAAACTAGCTCGTTTTTCAGAGGATAAAGAAGTAATCGGAAATATTGTCAGAAATAGTCCTTTTGGAATCTTTGGGGAACTTAATCAGGACATAAAGAATGGCATCTTGGATAAGCCGATGCCGATTGCATTATCTCATCAAGTAAAGGAAGGTCCGGCAAAAATATTAACAGTTGTTGAAAATGATGAGGTAAATTTATTTGATATTGAAATTGTCAGCACGATTCCGCAAAAATTCCCTGCGACAAAAGGAATGGTTATAAAAGTAACGGATCCAAAGCTTTTAGCAAAAACGGGAGGAATTGTTCAAGGAATGAGCGGAAGTCCCATCATCCAAAATGATAAAGTGATTGGGGCAGTAACACATGTTTTTGTAAATGATCCGACGAGCGGATATGGTGTTCATATTGAGTGGATGCTAAATGAAGCAGAAATTGATATATATGAGAAACAAAAAGAAAAAGCATCATAATCTAAAGACGGGGATCCCCCGTCTCTTTTTTAGCCTAAAAAAGCATTTAATCGAAAATAATTACATATGCTATAATAGATATAAAGATTTTTCGACAAAACTTTGTTGAAATTCTAATCAATTATCGAAAACGGTCGAATAATAAAGAAAACAAAAGAAAACTAATGATTTTCACCTATTTTTGAGAATTTTTAAAAAAACTAAAGGATTTTCAGTTGCATTGTCGAATTTCTCATTTAGAATAAGAATAGATAATAAAGAGACCATTATGGATCGAGGAGGAAAGAATACGTGAAGAAAATTAAGGTTTGTGTTGTCGATGACAATAGAGAGCTTGTCGGACTTTTAGAAGAATATATATCAACTCAAGAAGATATGGAAGTTGTGGGTGTCGGTCATAATGGACAGGAATGCCTGGACATTTTAGAGCATGAAGATCCTGATGTTCTTATTTTAGATATTATTATGCCTCATTTAGATGGTTTAGCGGTTCTTGGAAAGATGCGAGAAATGAAAAAGGCTAACTTGCCAAATGTGATTATGCTTACTGCTTTCGGACAGGAGGACGTGACAAAGAAAGCAGTAGATTTAGGGGCTTCCTATTTTATTCTGAAGCCATTTGATATGGAGAATCTGGCTAGCCATATACGTCAAGTAAGTGGAAAAGCAAATCCAGTCATTAGAAAGCCTTCATCGACAGCTTATCGATCAACAATTGAAGCAAAACCGAAAAATCTTGATGCGAGCATTACGAGTATTATTCATGAAATAGGTGTGCCGGCACATATTAAAGGTTATATGTATCTTCGTGAAGCGATTTCCATGGTCTATAATGATATTGAGCTTCTCGGTTCAATAACAAAGGTTCTTTACCCAGATATTGCGAAAAAATACAATACGACAGCAAGCCGAGTTGAACGGGCTATACGTCATGCCATTGAAGTAGCATGGAGCAGGGGGAATATAGATTCAATTTCTTCCCTATTTGGTTACACTGTTTCTATGTCTAAAGCAAAGCCAACCAATTCAGAGTTCATTGCGATGGTAGCAGATAAATTAAGGCTGGAGCATAAGGCTTCCTGAAAGAGTTAGGAATTTTAGTAAATTGAAAAAGCGTTCTCTTTCTGGAGAGCGCTTTTCTAATGGGGAGTAATGATCATGACATTAATTTTTGCTCATAGAGGATATTCCGCCTTGTATCCTGAAAACACGATGAAGGCATTTAGGGAAGCAGAAAAAGCAGGTGCAGACGGGATCGAACTGGATGTTCAGCTAACGAGGGACGGCGAAATAGTTGTTATCCATGATGAAAAAGTAGATCGGACAACAAATGGAAAAGGCTATGTAAAAGATTATACATATAGAGATTTAAGAAAACTTGACGCAAGCAGTCAGAAAAAAAGGCTTTTTTCGCAAATGGAGCCAATTCCGTCTTTAATTGAAGTTTTAGAATGGATGAAGACAAATCACATCATTTGTAATATTGAACTGAAAAATGGGGTTTTTCCATATGAAGGGATGGAAGAAAAGGTCATTAGCCTTATTCGTGCATATGATTTAGCAGATCGTGTCATCCTTTCATCATTCAATCACTACAGCATTGTTTATTGCTACCACCTAGCCCCGGAGATAGAAACAGCACCATTGTTTTCTGAAGGCCTCTATATGCCTTGGATTTATGCAGAATCCATTGGTTCCAAAAGTATCCATCCTAAACATACAATCGCCAAATCAGAGCTTATAAAGGCATCAGAAGAGTATGGCATTGCGGTTAGGCCTTATACTGTTAATAAGGAAAAAGAAATGCACCGATTATTTTCTGTTGACTGTTCAGCTTTTATTACGGATGATCCTGTTCTAGCAAAGATTATTAGAAAAATGTATGAATAAAAAAGAGGACGACTTTGAGTCATCCTCTTTCATTTTTCCTTTGGAAACGCGGCTGTACCTTATTTTTCTTTCGATCGCGGTGAAGAATAAATCCGGCAATAAAGCCAAGTCCGACTAGGAAGAAAAGCAGCCCTGATAGAAGTTGCACCCATAAATATGGAAAAGGATTTTGTAAAATTCCAAAAACCATGTCTCTCATTAATTTTATTCCATAGGCAGCGAAAAGGCCTGGTATGAGCATAATTATTAAAGCGATTAATCTAACCATCTGAAAAATCCCTTCGTTTCATAAATACTACATAATACACCGTTCATAAAAATAATAAATCAATAGGGAAATTTGTCAAGCTATTCAGCCTTAAGATACCTTTATACAAATAAGTGCGACCGTTTTTATTTGGCTTGGCTGACTTTCTAGGATAAAATAAACTTGTATGAAATAACTTGCAATAAAAAGGCTGGAATTAATGAAATAAATTTCAATCTAGAGGGTGGTCGCATACGATGCAAACCGTAATGATTGTAGGTGCGGGAAAAGGCGGATCAGCAATCTTAAAAATTATGAAAGAAACGGCGATGTTAAAAGTAATAGCTGTTGTAGACCACAATATTCATGCACCTGGACTCATAATTGCGAAAGAAGAAGGAATACCCACTGGCACTGACTGGCGGAAGTTTATTTTGCAGGATATTGATATAATCGTTGAAGTGACAGGCAATAAAGATGTGTTTATTGGACTAAGAGAAGCGAAAAGAAAAGATTCAGTTCTTATACCAGGCAGTGTTGCTGCCTTGATTGCAAATCTAATTGAGGAAAAAGAAGATTTAATAACAAGTATAGAAAACGAAAAGTATAAGCATGATCTCATTTTCAATTCTACTGGTGATGGCATGATTGTCATTAATAAACATTGTGAAATTATTTTTTTTAATAAAAGTGCCGAAAGAATGACAGGAACAAATAGGAAGGAAGCCATCGGAAAGCATATTCTTGAGGTGATTTCTAACAGTGAATTACCAAGAGTATTAGAAACAAGACGTACATATGCTAATCAAGAGTTAGTCCTAAATAATGGTGTGAAAATTATTACGACAAGAATCCCGATGGTTGGGGAGAATAATGAGCTTATAGGCGCCTTTGCGGTGTTCAAGGATATTACCGAAGTGATGAACCTTGCCGAGGAAATCACAAATTTAAAAGAAATCCAAACGATGCTTCAGGCTATTATTCATTCAAGTGACGAAGCCATTTCTGTTGTAGATGAAAATGGCCGAGGATTATTAATAAATCCAGCCTATTCTAGAATCACTGGTCTCAGAGAGGATGAGGTTATTGGGAAACCGGCAACCGCAGATATTTCTGAGGGTGAGAGTGTACATATGAAGGTCCTTCAAACACGAAGAGCAGTTAGAGGGGTTGCGATGCGAGTCGGACCTAATAAGAAAGAGGTTATCGTTAATGTAGCTCCTGTCATAGTCGATGGGAAATTAAAAGGCAGTGTTGGTGTCATTCATGATGTCTCAGAAATCAAAACATTAAATAGAGAATTAAATCATGCACGGCAAATCATTCGAAATCTTGAAGCGAAATATTCATTTGATGATATTATTGGCAAATCTGAAGAGATGACCATTGCGATTGAGCAGGCTCGGCTTGGGGCAAAAACTCCTGCAACTGTATTATTAAGAGGGGAATCTGGCACAGGGAAAGAATTGTTTGCTCACGCTATTCATAATGGAAGTGATCGTAAATACAATAAATTCATTCGGGTTAATTGTGCAGCTCTTTCTGAAACTTTATTAGAAAGTGAGCTATTCGGATATGAAGAAGGCGCATTTTCAGGAGCGAAAAGGGGAGGAAAGAGAGGTCTTTTTGAAGAGGCCAACAATGGCAGTATTTTCTTAGATGAAATCGGTGAGTTATCAGCGAATACACAGGCTAAACTACTAAGGGTTTTACAGGAAAAAGAGATTACTCGTGTAGGTGGAACAAAGCCTATACAAATCAATGTTAGAGTGATTGCTGCGACAAATGTAAATTTAGAAAAAGGAATTGCAAATGGAACTTTTAGGGAAGACTTATATTATCGTTTGAATCGAATGCCCATTCATATACCGCCGCTGAGAAAAAGAAAGGAAGATATTCCGTTGCTTTGTAATCGTTTGATCCAGAAAATCAATCAGGAATATGGACGGAATGTAGAAAAAATAACTCAATCGGCATTGCATAAATTAATGTTGTATGATTGGCCTGGAAATGTAAGAGAGCTAGATAATATTCTCGGAAGAGCTATTATTTTCATGAGTTATAATGAAAATGTTTTGGATGAAGCTCATGTCCCGGAATTAATAAAAATAAACGAAAAAACCCAAAACGAAATTGAACGAGATGAAACAATTCCAAATCTCACATTAAATCAGCTGCTCGAACAGTATGAGAAAGAGCTAATATTGCAAACCTTAAAAAAATCTGCCGGAAACAAAACCATTACCGCTAAATCCCTCGGTTTATCAGTAAGAAATTTATACTATAAGCTTGAGAAGTATGGGATTGCAAATAATAGCGTGCAATAAATTTCATGATGTGCAATTTTTTTCATACTTAATAAACCGTAAATAAAGCGTTTTCATAATGATTTCGTTTGGCACAATTCTTGCAGAATAATAAAATGGCTGTTGCAGTCATTGTGTTAATTGCAATTTGAACTAGCTAGTCTAGGTCAAATTGCAATAAACAAGCATTATTCGCTTTGGAGTAAAGGGGTTGAGAACTAGATGGATTTGGATTCGCTTATAGAGAGAGCAACCCAATTTCAAATGAAAACAGTAGCCGTTGCTGCAGCAGAGGATCATGAAGTGATCGAGGCAGTTTCTGAAGCAGTTAAACGAAATTTAGCAAATTTTTTATTGTACGGTGATAAGGAACAAATTTTAAAAATCGTCAATAAGCATGAAAACCTTGCCTCAAGTAAAAATATCCAAATCATTCATACGTTATCAAATGGATTAGCAGCAGAAAATGCTGTAAAGGCTGTAAAATTAAATGAAGCGGATGTTTTAATGAAGGGAAATGTGCCAACTGCAACTATTTTAAAAGCCGTCTTGAATAAAGAGTATGGTTTAAGGACTGGAAGTGTCTTATCTCACGTAGCTGTATTTGAAGTTCCAAGCTATGACAAATTTATTATAATTACCGATGCTGCCATGAATATATCCCCCGATTTAGATCAGAAGGCACAGATTCTTAAAAATGCGATCGGAATAGCGCGGAGCATTGGGATTAACAAACCGCTTGTTGCACCGATTGCAGCAGTGGAAGTGATAAATCCGGCTATGCAGGCTACTCTTGATGCAGCAGCCTTAACCTTAATGAACAAGCGAGGGCAGCTGACAGATTGTATTGTTGATGGACCATTAGCTTTAGATAATGCCATTTCTATATCTGCTGCCGAACATAAAGGAATAAAGAGCGATGTAGCTGGAAGAGCGGATATATTATTAGTTCCAACGATTGAGGTTGGGAATGCACTTTATAAATCATTGATTTATTTCGCCAAAGCAAAGGTTGGTGCTGTTATAGCAGGTGCAAAGGCGCCAATTGTCTTAACATCCAGGGCAGATACAGCCGAAAGCAAGCTTTATTCCTTAGCATTGGCTATATGCTCGGCCAATTAAATATAAATCTCAAACTAGAACTTAACGAATGTTTATCGTACTTACAAAAAAGCAAACTATCTTAGGAGGAATTTCAAATGGAAATTTTCAAATATCTAGAAAAATATGATTACGAGCAAGTAGTATTCTGCCAGGACAAAACATCAGGCTTAAAGGCCATTATCGCGATCCATGATACAACATTAGGACCAGCTTTAGGCGGAACGCGTATGTGGACATATGCATCAGAAGAAGCTGCTATTGAAGATGCATTGCGTCTTGCAAAAGGAATGACTTATAAAAATGCTGCGGCTGGACTTAACCTTGGTGGAGGAAAAACTGTCATCATCGGTGATCCTAAGAAGGATAAAAACGAAGAAATGTTCCGTGCCTTTGGCCGTTATATCCAAGGGTTAAATGGCCGCTATATCACTGCTGAAGATGTCGGTACGACTGTAGCAGATATGGATCTTATTCATGAAGAAACTGATTATGTAACTGGAATTTCACCTGCATTTGGTTCATCAGGCAACCCTTCACCTGTAACAGCTTATGGGGTTTACGTTGGAATGAAGGCTGCGGCGAAAGAAGCGTTCGGAACAGATTCATTAGAAGGAAAAGTAATCGCAGTACAAGGTGTTGGAAATGTTGCGTACAGCCTATGCAAGCATCTTCATGAAGAAGGTGCTCAATTAATCGTAACAGATATAAATAAAGAAGCTGTTCAGCGTGCAGTGAATGACTTCGGTGCAAAGGCAGTTGACCCAAATGAAATTTATGGAGTCGAATGTGATATTTATGCGCCTTGTGCACTTGGTGCAACAGTGAATGATGAAACCATTCCACAATTAAAAGCAAAGGTCATTGCTGGCTCTGCAAATAATCAATTAAAAGAAGAGCGTCATGGAGATATCCTTCATGAAATGGGAATTGTTTACGCTCCAGACTATGTTATTAATGCTGGCGGAGTCATTAACGTTGCAGATGAATTATACGGCTACAATGCAGAGCGGGCATTGAAAAAGGTTGAAGGACTTTACCAAAGCATTGAAAAGGTTATTGAAATTTCAAAACGAGATCAAATTCCTACCTATAAAGCTGCTGACCGTATGGTAGAAGAAAGAATTGAAAGAATGCGCAATTCTAGGAGCCAATTCCTGCAAAATGGCCACCATATTTTAAGCCGTCGTAAATAGGTGCGTTAAAATATTTAATAATAGACTGAAGAATAGCGGATTATACTTTGCTCACCGGATTAAAATTTAGTTCGGTGAGCATAATCGCTTTTCACACGGAGGTTTCAAAGTGCAAGAACAAGAACATCGAATTCTCGTTATCAATCCTGGATCCACCTCTACGAAAATCGGAGTTTTCGATAATGACTTATCTATCTTGGAAAAAACAATACGCCATGATACAGATGAAATAAATGCTTTCGAAAATATTATTGACCAGTACGAATTCCGCAAAAATGTAATCCTCGAGACATTGGATAAAGAAGGATTTAATATTTCTAAGCTTAATGCAGTTTGCGGAAGAGGAGGCTTATTAAGACCAATTGAGGGTGGAACCTATTCCGTCAATGAGGCTATGCTAAAGGATTTGAGAGAAGGCTATGCAGGTCAGCATGCTTCTAATCTTGGAGGCATAATCGCTTATGAAATTGCTGCCGCATTAAATATTCCTTCCTATATTGTTGACCCGGTAGTCGTTGATGAATTAGCTCCAATTGCACGTATTTCCGGTTTTTCATTAATTGAAAGAAAAAGTATTTTTCATGCATTGAACCAAAAAGCTGTCGCGAGAAGAGCAGCGAAAGAAATCGGGAAAAAATATGAAGAACTAAATTTAATCGTTACTCATATGGGCGGAGGAATTACAGTCGGTGCTCATCAAAAAGGAAAAGTAATCGATGTCAACAATGGTTTACATGGGGAAGGACCATTTAGTCCTGAACGTGCAGGAACTGTTCCAGTTGGGGATTTAGTTTCTCTATGTTATTCCGGTTCCTATTATCGTGAAGAGATAATGAAAAAAATAGTCGGTCATGGTGGACTTGTTGGTTATTTAGGTACAAATGACGCGGTTAAAGTTGAACAAATGATTAAAAACGGGGATGAAAACGCAAAGCTCATATATTCCGCAATGGCCTATCAAGTAGCGAAAGAAATCGGTGCAGCCAGCACGGTGTTAAGCGGAAAGGTCGATGCCATTGTTATAACCGGCGGTATTGCGTTCGGAAAAGATTTTGTGAAAGAAATAAGTGATCGAATTAATTGGATTGCAGATGTTATCGTCCATCCTGGAGAAAACGAGCTGCAGGCTTTAGCAGAAGGTGCGCTTCGTATACTTCGTGGAGAGGAAGCAGAAAAGGAATATCCAGGAATGCAAACAAGAGCTGCAGTTCATTAGAATATGGTTGAATAGCAAATGCACATTTTGTTCTAAGTGCTAGCCCTATTCAAATAGGAGGAATAAACGTGGCAGAAGAATATGATTTAGTCATTTTAGGCGGGGGCACCGGCGGTTATGTTGCAGCGATCCGTGCTTCCCAATTAGGTTTAAAAACAGCTCTAGTTGAAAAAGGAAAACTTGGCGGAACATGCTTGCATAAAGGATGCATACCAAGTAAAGCACTGCTTAGAAGTGCAGAGGTGTACGCAACAACGAAGCGAAGTGAAGAGTTCGGTATTTCCGCAAGTAATATTGAAGTCAATTTCAGTAAAGTCCAAGAAAGAAAAAATAAAATTGTTGACCAGCTTCATAAAGGGGTTCAGCATTTGATGAAGCAAGGCAAAATTGACATTTATGAAGGAACTGGCCGTATTTTAGGTCCATCGATTTTTTCTCCTATGCCGGGAACCATTTCAGTTGAAATGAATAATGGGGACGAGAACGCCATGCTTATTCCTAAAAATGTAATTGTGGCAACAGGCTCCCGTCCAAGAACTTTACCAGGTCTTGAAATTGGCGGAAATGTCATGACTTCTGATGAAGC
This sequence comes from Bacillus sp. JJ1474, assembly GCF_036965225.1. Classification (NCBI taxonomy): domain Bacteria; kingdom Bacillati; phylum Bacillota; class Bacilli; order Caryophanales; family Bacillaceae; genus Bacillus; species Bacillus sp. JJ1474. The sequence continues at coordinate 29,225 of NZ_JBALPC010000088.1, forward strand.
ACTTATGATGGAAGAGATTCCAAGCTCAATCATCATTGTTGGAGGTGGAGTAATCGGAATCGAATGGGCATCCATGCTCTCTGATTTCGGGGCAGAAGTTACGGTTGTCGAATATGCGGACAGAATCATTCCTACAGAAGATAAAGAAGTATCAAGAGAAATGCAGAGATTAATGAAGAAAAAAGGTGTAAAAATCGTTACAGGTGCAAAAGTGCTTCCTGAAACTCTCAAACAAGCTGAAAGCAATGTTGCCATTTCAGCTGAAGTGAAAGGTGAGCAAAGGGAATTTACTGCTGAAAAGCTACTCGTTTCCGTTGGCCGCCAAGCAAATATTGAAGGAATTGGGCTTGAAAATACAGATATTCAAGTAGAGAAGGGCTTTATTGCAACGAATGAATTTTTCCAAACGAAAGAATCCCATATTTATGCAATTGGTGATGTGATTGGCGGACTTCAGCTTGCACATGTTGCTTCACATGAAGGAATTGTAGCCGTTGAGCATATAGCTAACGAAAATCCTCAACCGATAAATTACAGCCTTGTTTCTAAATGCATCTACAGCTCACCAGAAGCAGCAAGTGTCGGTTATACAGAAGAAGAAGCCAAAGAAATGGGCTTTAAGGTAAAAACAGGAAAGTTCTCCTTCCGGGCAATAGGGAAAGCATTAGTTTTTGGTGAAGCTGATGGGTTCGTAAAAATTATTGCAGATGAGGATACAAATGATATATTAGGTGTTCATATGATTGGGCCGCATGTAACGGATATGATTTCTGAAGCAGGTCTAGCTCGTGTCCTAGATGCTACCCCTTGGGAAGTAGCACATACGATCCACCCTCATCCAACATTATCAGAAGCAATCGGCGAGGCTGCTCTCGCAGTCGATGGAAAGGCCATTCACGGCTAAGCTGAATTATTATTTTTCATAAAGCAAACAAGGGCTTTTCAGCTCTTGATCCATACTTATTTAGGAGGTATTGAAATGGTTGAAAACCGTCATAAAGAGTTAGGTTTAAGTGATGAAACGGTATTAAATATGTATGAAACCATGCTTTTAGCCCGTCGCATTGATGAGCGGATGTGGCTATTAAACCGTGCTGGTAAAATTCCCTTCGTAATTTCATGCCAAGGTCAAGAAGCAGCACAGGTTGGAGCAGCTTTTGCACTTGATAAGGAAAAGGATTATGTTCTTCCATACTACCGGGATATGGGTGTTGTTCTTACATTCGGGATGACTCCAACAGATTTAATGCTTTCCGCTTTTGCAAAAGCGGAAGATCCAAACTCAGGCGGGCGACAAATGCCTGGACACTTTGGCCAAAAGAAAAATCGTATTGTTACGGGTTCTTCGCCTGTTACTACTCAAGTTCCTCATGCTGTAGGTGTCGCATTGGCAGGAAGAATGGAAGGAAAAGATTTAGTAACATTCGTGACATTTGGTGAAGGGTCCTCAAACCAGGGAGACTTCCATGAAGGTGCTAACTTTGCGGGAGTGCATAAGCTTCCAGTAATTTTCATGTGTGAAAATAATAAATATGCGATATCAGTTCCAATTGAAAAGCAATTAGCTTGCGAAAATGTATCTGATCGTGCGATTGGATATGGTATGCCTGGAGTTACGGTTGATGGCAATGATCCGCTTGCCGTATATAAAGCTGTTAAGGAAGCAGCTGACAGAGGAAGAAGAGGAGAAGGGCCAACCCTTGTCGAGACAGTTTCTTATCGTTTAACACCACACTCTTCTGATGATGATGACCGCAGCTATCGTTCACCTGATGAAGTGGCCAAAGCGAAGGAAAAGGATTCAATCATAACCTTTGGTGCTTATCTGAAGGAATTAGGAATTATGAATGATGCCAAAGAGAAAGAAATAAATGATCGTGTTATGGGTCAAGTTAATGAAGCGACTGATTATGCAGAAAATGCACCGTATGCAGAACCGGACCATGCACTGAAATATGTTTATGCTGAATAGTAGGGGGGAACTATAATGGCTGTAATTTCTTATATTGATGCTGTTACAATGGCAATCCGTGAAGAAATGGAGAGAGATCCGAAGGTTTTTGTTTTAGGGGAAGACGTAGGCAAAAAAGGCGGCGTATTTAAAGCAACTCAAGGCTTATATGACCAATTTGGAGAGGATCGTGTCATTGATACACCGCTTGCCGAATCTGCTATTGCCGGAGTTGGAATTGGAGCGGCTATGTACGGAATGCGTCCGATAGCAGAAATGCAATTCGCTGACTTTATTATGCCCGCTGTCAACCAAATTATTTCTGAGGCGGCAAGAATTCGTTACCGCTCCAATAATGATTGGAGCTGTCCTATCGTTATTCGTGCACCTTATGGCGGAGGCGTTCATGGCGCTTTATATCATTCACAATCTGTTGAAGCCATATTTGCCAACCAGCCCGGCCTAAAAATAGTCATGCCTTCTACACCTTATGATGTGAAGGGATTATTAAAAGCAGCAATCCGTGATGAAGATCCCGTTCTTTTCTTTGAACATAAACGTGCATACCGTTTAATTAAAGGAGAAGTTCCAGATGATGATTATGTGCTGCCAATTGGGAAAGCTGACGTAAAGCGTGAAGGTGAAGATATTACTGTCATTACTTACGGATTATGTGTTCATTTCGCTCTTCAGGCAGCAGAAAGATTAGCAAAAGACGGCATCTCTGCGCACATTCTAGATTTAAGAACCGTCTATCCGCTCGATAAAGAAGCGATTATTGAAGCAGCTTCAAAAACAGGTAAAGTTTTATTATTAACAGAGGATAACAAAGAAGGAAGCATCATGAGTGAAGTTTCAGCTATTATCGCTGAAAATTGCCTCTTTGAGCTTGATGCACCGATTAAGCGTCTTGCTGGCCCTGATGTTCCTGCTATGCCATATGCTCCAACGATGGAAAAATTCTTCATGGTCAATCCAGATAAAGTTGAAAAAGCAATGAGAGAACTAGCTGAATTTTAATAGGAAAGCGCATGCGTCCAGTTTAGACGCAGATGCTAAAAATTATAGAATACAGCTAAAGTTCTGAAGCTAGAAGGAGGGCAAATTCATTGGCAATTGAACAAATTAAGATGCCTCAATTAGGTGAAAGTGTTACTGAAGGCACAATAAGTAAATGGTTAGTTTCTGTTGGAGATAAAGTAAATAAATATGACCCGCTTGCAGAAGTAATGACTGATAAAGTAAATGCAGAAGTTCCATCTTCTTTTACCGGAACAATTAAAGAATTAATTGCAGAAGAAGGTGTTGCCTATGCAGTAGGTGATGTGATTCTGACTATTGAAACAGAAGGCGGCGGTACTGCTGATGCTCCAGTTACCCCACAAGCTAAAGCTGCAGCACCTGCTGATAAGGCCGGCAACATTCCGGCTGCATCGGCTGTACCTGCTCCTTCGGCAGCTGAGGGGAACAAAGCTCGCTACTCACCTGCTGTATTAAAGCTCTCTCAAGAGCATGGCATTGATTTAAGCCTTGTAACAGGTACAGGTGCTGGCGGCCGGATTACTCGCAAAGACTTAACGAAGATTATTGAGTCAGGTAATATTCCACAAGCTAGTCAGCCTGCACAAACAGAAACTGCATCACAGCAACCAGTTGCTTCGCAAGCTGCGACACAAACTGCAGTAACTGAAAAACAAACTGCACCGGCTCCGAATGTCCCGGTTCTACCAGGGGATATAGAAATCCCTGTATCTGGTGTACGTAAGGCAATCGCAGCTAATATGCTTCGCAGCAAGCATGAAGCTCCACATGCATGGACAATGATTGAAGTCGATGTAACAAATTTAGTCGAATATCGTAATTCAATTAAGAATGAATTTAAGAAAAAAGAAGGCTTTAACCTGACATTCTTTGCTTTCTTTGTGAAAGCTGTTGCGCAAGCCTTGAAAGAATATCCACAAATTAATTCCATGTGGGCTGGCGACAAAATCATCCAAAAGAAAGATATTAATCTTTCTATCGCCGTTGCTACAGAAGATGCATTGTTTGTACCTGTTATTAAACATGCAGATGAGAAAACAATCAAAGGCATTGCACGTGAAATTAATGAGCTTGCAGCAAAGGTTAGGGCTGGAAAACTGACTTCAGCAGAAATGTCTGGAGGAACGTTTACCGTTAACAATACAGGTTCATTTGGTTCTATTCAGTCTAATGGAATTATTAATTATCCACAGGCAGCTATTCTACAGGTTGAATCCATTGTTAAACGCCCGGTTGTAATGAACAACGGAATGATCGCCGTTCGTGATATGGTTAACCTTTGTATGTCACTAGACCATCGTGTATTAGATGGACTTGTTTGCGGACGCTTCCTGCAGCGTGTGAAAGAAATTCTTGAAAATACATCAAAAGAAAATACATCCGTCTATTAATAAGCGGTAATGATTTTTAGGGGCTGCCAAGTAAGTTGGTGGCCCCTTTTTAAGACGAGTGGCAATGGAATACCTTATTGATAGGGGCAGACCCTAATTGCTTGTTTATTTTATGTGTAATAAAATATATATAAGCATACGGAGGGAGGGGAAGCTGTCGTTAAGACAGTGATGATGACAATAAAAAAGATGATGAATGAATCATTTGATACGTTTTCCCTTAGTGATTGGGAGCAAAAAGCCGAGGAAGCCTTAAAAGGGAAACCTGTAAATTCCTTAAACACAAATACGTATGAAAATATTATATTAAAGCCTCTCTATACAAAAGAGGATTTTGATAACGAAAAAGCCTCTCAACTTCCTGGTCAGCCTGACTACAGAAGGGGTTTCAATTCGCTTGGCTATCTTTCACAGGGATGGAAGGTTGCACAGAAAATAGTAGTGCAAGAGGGAGAAAGCATTAGGGAAGCCCTTCTTACATCTTTAGAAAAAGGCCAATCCGCCATTGCGATTAATGCCGATAATGTTACCATTGAAGAATTTATGAGTTTAATAGAGGGCTTGTATTCTAAATTTCCTTTTTCAATTGAAATAAATGAAAAACAAATAGAATTTCTCGCAGAATTGTCGAAATTGTCTAATTGTGAAAGGGTATCAGGCTATATCGCTATGGATCCTTTAGCGGTAACGGCTTTAAATGGCACAGCAGATAAAAAAGCTTCATACGACAAATTTGCTAATATAATTCAATCAACAAATAGCAGCATGCCAAATCTTCGGACTATCCTTGTTAATTCAAGTGTCTACAATCATGCAGGCGCCAATGCTATTCAAGAACTTGCTTTGGCATTATCAACAGGGGTCCACCATGTACAGGAGCTGCATAACCAAGGACTAAAGCTTGATACAATCTTCAGTAATATGGTTTTTAAATTTTCCATTGGTGCAAACTTTTTCATGGAAATAGCAAAGCTTCGTGCTGCAAGACTTCTTTGGAATAAGGTAATGGAAGCATACGGGCTTAATTCTCAAGATCACAGCTTGGTCATTACTGCCGAAACGGCCGCCTTTACGAAAACCGTTTTTGACCCATATGTAAATATTCTAAGAGCAGGGAATGAAGCATTTGCAGCAGTCCTTGGAGGAATTCAATATCTTCATGTTAGTCCATTTAATGAACCAGAAGGAAGGTCAACACCTTTTTCTGAACGAATTGCACGCAATACTCAATTAATCTTAAAACATGAAGCTCATTTAGAAAAAGTGATCGATCCAGCTGGGGGCTCCTGGTATATTGAAAGTTTAACAGAAGAGCTTGCCGAAAAAGCTTGGGCATTATTTCAGGAAATAGAAGATCAAGATGGAATTGAGAAATGTTTGGCGTCTGGCTGGGTAAAAGCTCAAATTGCTGAAGTCCTGGCTAAAAGAAGCGAAGATATTTTCACAAGAAAGAAAAGTGTAATTGGAACGAATGTTTACGCAAACCTAAGTGACTCTCCGCTACAGTTAAATGAAAGCGCTAACGCCAATCAAGGGGGCATTCCTCAAGTCCGACTATCAGAGCCATTTGAACAACTGCGCAAACTGGCGGAAAGAATAGGGAAAGCAGGGAACAAGCCGGCAGCTGGATTAATTTGTTTAGGGGAGTTAAAGGCCCACAAAGCAAGAAAGGATTTTATAATTGGTTTCCTTGCCCCAGGCGGGGTTTACGCATACGAAAGTTCGAATATAGTTGAGTCAGAACAAGCTGTGCAATTCGTGATAAAGTCTAATCTAAAACACTATGTTATTTGCGGAACGGACAAACAGTATGACGAATCGGGAATTGAAATTATTAGCTTAATAAAAGAAAAGCGGCCCGATGTGAAGCTTTATCTTGCCGGACTTCCGGCTGCAGATAAACAGGAGCAATATAGGCTAGCAGGGGTCGATCAATTTATTCACCTTCGCAGTAATTGTTTTGAAATCCTATCTTCTCTGTTAAGCGAAATGGAGGTGGCAAGCAATGAATAAAAAGCCAGATTTTAAAAGCATTCCTCTTTTTGACGGGCAGAAGCCATCTAAGGAAGAGTGGATTAAGAAAGCAGAAGCGGAAAATAACGCTTCGATTGATGATCTTCTTTTTGAAACGAATGAACAGATAGCTATAAAACCTCTGTATACAGAGGATGATCTTAAAGGCTTGCAGCATATGGATGGTGCACCTGGTTTGCCTCCATATACCCGTGGGCCTTATCCGACCATGTATGTAAACCGTCCATGGACAGTCCGTCAATATGCTGGATTTTCAACAGCTGAGGAAAGTAATGCTTTTTACCGAAGAAACCTGGCAATGGGGCAAAAGGGGCTATCAGTTGCTTTCGACCTTGCTACACATCGAGGCTATGATTCTGATCATCCGAGAGTTGTTGGAGATGTTGGAAAAGCTGGAGTAGCGATAGATTCTATCCTAGATATGAAAACGCTTTTCGAAGGAATCCCTTTAGATCAAATGTCTGTATCCATGACAATGAATGGTGCAGTTCTTCCGATCATGGCTTTCTATATTGTAACGGCAGAAGAGCAAGGTGTCAGCCAGAACAAATTATCAGGCACAATTCAAAATGATATATTAAAAGAATATATGGTAAGAAATACGTATATTTATCCTCCGGAAATGTCAATGAAAATTATTGCTGATATTTTCCAATATACGTCTAAATATATGCCAAAGTTTAATAGCATCAGTATTTCCGGCTATCATATGCAGGAGGCAGGAGCACCGGCAGATATTGAGCTAGCCTATACACTTGCTGATGGCCTGGAGTATGTTAGAACGGGATTAAAGGCTGGAATAGATGTCGATTCTTTTGCTCCAAGACTATCGTTTTTCTGGGCAATCGGCATGAATTACTTTATGGAAGTCGCCAAAATGCGTGCAGCCCGGTTTATTTGGGCAAAGATGATGAAAACCTTTGAGCCGAAAAACGCAAAATCGATGGCGCTTAGAACTCACTCTCAGACTTCGGGCTGGAGTTTAACCGAGCAGGATCCATTTAATAACGTAACGAGAACATTAATTGAAGCACATGCTGCGGCAATGGGGCACACACAGTCACTTCATACAAATGCTTTAGATGAAGCCATTGCATTACCAACCGATTTTTCTGCACGGATTGCAAGAAATACACAGCTTTATCTGCAGGAGGAAACGGGGATAACAAATGTAATTGATCCATGGGCAGGTTCCTATTATGTTGAAGCCCTAACAGATGAACTAATCAAACGGGCTTGGGAGCATATTGAAGAAATTGAAAATCTCGGCGGAATGGCAAAGGCTATTGAAACAGGACTGCCAAAAATGAAAATTGAAGAGGCGGCTGCACGCAGGCAAGCACAGATTGACTCTGGGAAAGAAACGATTATCGGTGTAAATAAATACCGGCTTGAACAAGAAGAGCCCATTGAGATTTTGGATATTGACAATACCGCAGTCCGCTTAAAGCAAATCGAAAAACTAGAATATTTAAAGTCTGCTCGTGATGAGGAGAAGGTCATTCAGGCACTTGAATCGATAACGCAGGCTGCTGAAACAGGGAATGGCAATTTGCTGGAGCTAGCTGTTCAAGCGGCAAGAGCTCGGGCAACACTTGGTGAAATTTCCTATGCGATCGAAAAGGTGGCTAACCGTCATAAAGCGATCATTCGATCAATTAGCGGTGTTTATAGTTCTGCATTTTCTAATGAAGAAGAAATTGCAGAAGTGAAGACGATGACGGACGACTTCCTGGAAAATGAGGGAAGAAGACCACGAATTCTCATAGCCAAAATGGGACAGGACGGACATGATCGTGGAGCAAAAGTCATTGCAACAGCATTTGCGGATTTAGGCTTTGATGTAGATATTGGCCCATTATTCCAGACACCTGATGAAACAGCAAAACAGGCAGTTGAAAATGATGTTCATGTTATCGGCATTAGTTCATTGGCTGCAGGCCATAAAACACTACTTCCTCAGTTGATTGATGAGCTTAAAAAGCTTGGCAGGGAAGATATTCTAGTCGTCATTGGCGGGGTTATTCCAGCTCAAGACTATCAATACTTATATGAACAAGGTGCAGCAGCTATATTTGGACCCGGTACAGTTATTCCTGTGGCAGCGCAAAAAGTCATTCGTGAGATTTATAGCCGGCTAGGGTACGAGGAAGTAGCAAATGGATAAGGAGAAAAAACCTGAATGGTTTGATGGCGCAAACCCTGACAGCTTTACAAGTGTAGTAAAGAAGGGGGTAGAATTGCCGCAGGAGGGCTATGGATTTACAAAGAATACTAGATTTAAAAAGAAGAATAAGCTTGAACTTAATAATGATGAATTAGCCGCTGGCATTCTTGAAGGAAGCCGCTCCATACTTGCACGTGCCATAACTTTAATTGAAAGTAATGCGGAGCACCATTTTCGTAAAGCTCAGGAGCTTTTGCAACAGCTCCTCCCGTATTCGGGGAGAGCTCTTCGAATTGGGATAACCGGTGTTCCAGGGGCAGGAAAAAGTACCTTTATTGAAGCTTTCGGATCTTATTTATGTGATTTAGGCTTGAAGGTGGCGGTTCTTGCCATCGATCCGAGCTCAAAAATCAGCGGAGGAAGCATTCTTGGTGATAAAACAAGAATGGAGCACCTCTCTCGGAATCCAAGAGCCTATATTCGCCCTTCCCCATCTGCCGGCAAGCTCGGGGGTGTTCACAGAAAAACGAGAGAAACGATGCTGATTTGTGAGGCGGCTGGCTTTGATGTCATCCTTATTGAAACGGTTGGTGTTGGACAAAGCGAAGTGATTGTCAGAGATATGGTCGACTTTTTTATGCTTTTGACATTAACTGGGGCAGGGGATGAGCTTCAGGGGATGAAAAAAGGAATTATGGAGCTGGCAGATGCAGTTGTCGTTAATAAAGCAGATGGACATAATAAAAAGCTCGCATTAAAAACAAAATCTGAATATAGCCGAATCCTCCATTTTCTGCAGCCCGCAACAAAAGGATGGGAAACAAAAGCGTTTACTTGTTCGGCCAAATACAATGAAGGAATGGAGGAAATCTGGGATTCAATTAAAACCTTTGAACGGCATACGAAAGAATCAGGAGTTTTTGCTGAACGCAGAAGAGTGCAGACAAAGGAATGGATTTATTCTATGATCATAGATCAGCTGCAATTCAGCTTTTTCTATCATCAGGATGTCAAGCAGCTGCTGCCAAAGATGGAAAACGAAGTCATTGCTGGGAATCGCACTGTCACTTCGGCAGTGGGAGAATTATTTGAGGCATACATGAAAAATTTGTAAATGGAAGCTGTCCATCATGCAGTTGCATTGAAAAGTATGTTTAATTATTGGTATGATGTAAGTATGGCATACTTTTGAAATAAGGAGGAACAATTTATATGAATATGGATTTTAATTTATTTATGACGGATGTCGTTAATCAAGCACGTAAAGAAATCGTGGCTGCTGGCTATGAAGAGCTAAAAACACCAGACGAGGTGGGAGAAGCTCTGAAAAAATCAGGAACTACTCTAGTAATGGTTAATTCTGTTTGCGGCTGTGCCGGTGGAATTGCACGACCTGCAGCAGCACACTCCGTTCACTATGATAAGCGCCCTGATCATTTAGTTTCAGTATTTGCCGGACAGGATAAAGAGGCCACTTCGGCTGCACGAGAGTATTTTACAGGATATCCGCCATCATCACCTTCTTTCGCATTACTAAAAGATGGAAAACTAGTTACAATGATTGAACGTCATGAAATCGAAGGACACGAACCAATGGCTGTCGTTCAAAAACTGCAAAATGCTTTTGAACAATATTGTGAAGACCTGTAAAAGTCCCTTTTTAGGGGCTTTTTCTTTTGTTTGTTCATATTATTAAAATCCAATATTTTTTATATTTATGCAACGAAATATTAATAGGCTGCTATTTATTTTT
>NZ_JBALPC010000089.1:0-22720 GCF_036965225.1 Bacillus sp. JJ1474
CCTTTCTGTTATTTGATTTTCACATTGACTTTCTTTTCTATGTTCATTGGATAGTCCAATATTTTCAGTTTAATCGGACCAGGCGAGGCCGTGGCTGCAGAATAGGGGACAATATATTGTATATAGTTATCCGTAGGTGACCAGCTGACAGCATAAGATTTATCTTTTTCAATTACATTGCCTTCTTGATCGATCGCATGCATGAACATCATGTTTTGAGCAAATTTGAGGTCAGTTTCTACTTTTATGAAAAGCTCATCTTTAAATAATTTTACCTCTGTTATTTTTCCATCCTTCGGCGCTTCTAGTATTTGATTATTTAATGGATCAATTTCCACCCAAAGTTTATCTTTATCAAGGGCACGAAGAGAACTAAATCGTAAGTTTAACTCCTTTGGGTTTAAGAAATAGTGGCTCTGCAAGTGGAAGATTAATTCATTTTCGTTAATTATTGTAGTTGGTAGTGAACTTAACTCCCAAACTTCCCCTTTTTCATCCACCATTTGAAGATCATTAATACCGAATAGTTGCTTACTGTTATTCGGATCAAATGTTATGTGGACATCTGTTTGGGAAGGATACACTGTAACATCTTTAATCGTCAATTCTTGATTTTCGACCGAAACTGTCTTGTTTAAAGTAAACATTTGCTTTTTCGCAAATTTCCCTTCATCTAACTGGAATGGAATCGACCAATGACCTTCCAAAAGGTTACCATCAACTTTGAACTGGCCAGAAAGGATAAGATCCTTCGGCAGCTCCTTAATATCGGAGAGTGAAACCCTTAATTCAAGAAGTGGATTTTCATTTAATGATCGATATTGTCCATATACTTTTTCTGTGAGCAACTCATCATTACTATTTAGCAGGTTGATAAACCAAGGTAAGACATGCTGTGATTCATCTTCAGCCTGAAAGTAATAAAACAAAATCAGATTCTTCTCATCATAGATGACAGAATCTAAAGTTATTTCAATGTCACCAATTTTGTCGGATGTATCTACCTTTTGTATATAATCATTTTCAACTGTAGCCATTAATCCTTTATCATTTCGGACAAAATCAATTACTTGGCTCATTCCTGGAATATTTCTCATATAATCGGCCATCGTTTCGGAAACATTTACGGTTGTGATGAAGGAAATCGCCAAAATACTTGCAACTAACAATATTTTTACGGGGCGTGTTTTCCGGCCTCTAAGTTTTTCCCTTTTCGCACGCTGGATTCCTTCTAAGATTGCGGCATTAGCAAAATCATCAGAAAAAACAATCTCATTATAAAAATCTCTTGATTTCTCCAATTCTTTTTCTTCTTTTTCAAACATTCAGCCCACTCCTATCTTCCATTTGATTTCTCAGCGCTTTGAGTCCTTTGTATAACCATGTTTTTATCGTGCTTTCCGGACACTCCAGTATTTCAGCGATATCTTTTATCCGGAGATCGTGGTAATACTTGAGAATAATCACTTCACGGCAGCGAGAGTCGATTTTCTGCAGAGCTTCTTGGATTTCTATCGATTGGCTGTGATCAATTGTTTCCGCAAGGCTATCTAACAGGTCCGTATCGGCTATTCTCTTTTTCCTTCGGCTTTGATCATGGCAGTAATTCAGCATAATCCGAATGAGCCATGTGGAGAAATATTCCGGTTCCCTCACTTTTTTAATAGAACGATAGGCTCGAAAAGTTACCTCCTGCAAAGCTTCCAGTGCATCTTCTTCATTACGCAAATAGGAGTAGGCAACTTTTAGCAGACGAACTTTATGAATTTGCATAAGCTCGTAAAATGCTTCGTCATCTCCCTTTTTTGCTTTATGTAGAAATTTACTTACTTCCAAGAAGATCCTCCCCTTTTTCTTTTCTATACGTTAGACATGGAAATCGCGTAAAAAGACTTAAAAATTTACATTTTGTTAGTAATCATTTAGTAATAGGTAAAAATTCATAAAATAATCTAAAAATTAACATGTATTTTACGAACAATTAACATTCCTACAGTAAATTATAGTTAAATGTGATTAATTATTGGAAAATGGGGGTGAGTATGTGCACATCGAAATTGGAGAAGTATCAAAAGACAATGTCATTGTAACACCTTCAACCTTATGTGAGGTTGTTTATTCAATATTTACTGAAGACCCATCCTTGGAAGGGATTGTCGTGTGTAAAGAAGAACGGCCAATTGGGTTAGTAATGAGAACTCACTTTTTTCAAAAACTATCAACAAAATACGGATTTGACCTTTTTATGAAGCGGACGATTGAACTCGTGATGGACCAAGAGTTCCTAATGGTTGAATATTCAGTCCCCATTACTGAGGTCAGTGCGCTAGCGATGGGCAGAAAGCAGGAGCATCTTTATGATTATGTCATTATCACGAAGCATGACCGTATCCATGGAATTGTAAGTATTAGAGAATTAATTATTAAATTATCAGAGATTCAAATAAATATTGCCCGTTTTTCAAATCCTCTCAGCGGACTTCCTGGAAATAATGTAATCGAAGAAACACTGAACGAAGTGTTGTCATATAAAAGATTTAGTGTGTTTTACATAGATATTGATTTGTTCAAATCCTTCAATGATACATTTGGATTTAGTAAGGGAGATGAATTAATTAATGAGACTGCCAAGATTATTAAGAAGGTAATTGACATCGAGGAGAACGCTCCCTCCTTTGTTGGACATATTGGCGGCGATGATTTTATTGCCGTTATCCCTCATTTCAACCATGAGCCGTTATCACGACAAATTATTTCACTCTTCCAGTATGCTACGAAGCGTTATTACTCTGAAGATGAATGGAAAAGTGGGAGAATTCAAGCAAGAACAAGACAGGGGCAGATTGAATATATTCCGTTAGTAACGATATCCATAGCGATTGTACAAAATAAAAACTGTGTATTTACATCAGTAGAGGAAATAAGTAAAGTGGCTGCTAGATTAAAAAGCAGATGTAAAGCGATTAAAGAAAATTCATTTCTATCGTTAGAGGATGTCAGTGAAGAAGTTTTGCCTCAATAGTGGTAGAAAAGCCATGTAGTTTTGATAAACTACATGGCTTTTTAAGTTTTACATTAACACATTCGTATATCAGTCTAGCCGAATTGAGTTCGTAAAATAGGATTGGAGTGTGGTAATTTTCCATTTATTAATTCGGGATTTGGTTTCCCGAGAGCAAAACCCTGCCCCATATGGACGCCTACTTTTCGTAAGTAGTTTAGCTCCGAAAGTGATTCTATTCCTTCTGCAACGATTTGAGTATTTGACTGTAAAGCAAAATCAAGTAGGAGCTCTACTAAATGCTGCTTCTCGGGATGCTCATCAATTTTGCGAATAAGAGATTTATCCACTTTAATAAATTCGGGTTTTATGTAAATGAGGGTTTGTAAGCTATTATAGCCGGTTCCAGCATCGTCAACGGCAATACGAAACCCTTGTTGCCGATAATGATCTATGATTCGTTCGAATTGGCTATAATTGGTTACTGCCTCTTTTTCGGTAAGTTCTAAAACGATTTGCTCAGGGCAAAGATTATATCTTTCCAATAATTCCAGCGTTATTCCACTTCGATAGGCGGGATCAGCTAATACTTGTGGCTGGATATTGAGAAATACGAGTGGAGTCGAAGTGGGTTGAAACCCCTTGACCTGATCCGAGAATCGTTCAAGAGAAAGATTCCGGAGAAATCGTTCTATCATAAAAACATCATTGCTTTTGCCGACATATTCATAAAACTTTTCAGTTGTCGGAAACAATTTTGTCGGTTTAGGACGATTTAAAATCTCAAACCCTAATGTCTTACCTTCCTTCAGGCAGAGAATGGGCTGAAAAACCGTATCAACCTTCCCTTTTTGCATGAGCTCCTGAAGCTCTATACTCTTTCTATATTCTTGATAAAGACTTCCCTTCTTAGCATTTAAAAAGGCAAGAAAATTTATAAAATTGGTTAATCGGTTATTTTTCATAAGCCACCTATTGTGTAGAAATTTGTCGTTAAACTATCTCCATTATAATAGGTATTTTTGATCATAATGATAAGCGTTTGTAAATTTTATGTAAAAGCAGGGTGCTTGGTGGTATATGCCCCATATTTTTACATTGGAATCATAGACAGGCGTCTTTATTATTCCTCCTCAATGTTTATTCTGGCCTTGATTTTATCGAAGGTTTCTTTCGCAAACTCTTTAAGCGAATTGAATGGTAGCGGTTCAAAATTCTTCACCGCTTGTTTCGCCAATAGAAAGGCCTCATCCCAGTTTTTTAGATTCAGATGGCAAAGAGATTTGTAGGAATCCATCACATAAAAAAGAGATAAATCAAACGGATGATGGATATAGGATGGAATCTCTATTTTTTCAAAGCTATGAAGTGCTTCTTCATAACGATTAAGTCTATATAAGGCTTTCCCTTCTTCAAGGAAGAAGTAGTATTTAAATGAATTTGAAAGGTTTGGATCTGTTATGCATTGCTTGATTTTCTCGATGGCTTCTTCGTATTGCTGCTGTTCCGATATGAGAGTGTCAATCATCATAAGTTCATAAAACAGAATAGAAATCATATCATCTGCAAACTCACCGTATTGCATAAGTTTTTTTGAGTAGTACAATTTTCTTTCTTCATTTTTTGTAATCATGGCATATCCAGCGGCGAGTCTGTACAAATCATCGATGTGATAGAAAATTCGATGCTTTTTTGAATAGGCGAAGGCGTTCTCCAGAACTTGTGCAGCTTCTTCTGAATGACCAGCGGAAAAATATAAAACCGCTTCATGATAATCTAGATCAAGACGAGTCTTTGGATCTATATAGGCATGGTGTGCTTCGATTTTCGCCCGCTCCCTCAAGAATATGGTTAATGATTGCTCATAGTTCAGTTCAATGAATTTTTCGAGTGCACGGAAGATGCCAATATCTGCTCGCCTTGATGTGAGGTTCATCTGATCGTAAATAACTGCTGCCTGTTCAGAGAATTTCTCCCAACCACTAATCTTTTCTTTGTACAGACAACGGCTGTAAATGTCTAATAACCTTGCTGATACATAGCCGTTCGTTAGGTTTGGGACATACGGCTCAATTAACGCAATAATTTTACTTGCTTTTACCGTATTTAAGAATGTAGTTTCTGGGTCACTTAATTCATCTTCACTATACAGTTCTTCTGCCTGTTCCAAAACCTCGCTTAATTCAGAAAAACTAACCTCTTCCAATAAATCGGATACTTCAACACCTAGCTGTTCAGCGATATAATGCAAGCTTTCTATCGAGGGATTTGCCTTATTATTCTCAATTAGACTTAGCATCCCTTTCGTAAGAGCCACACCGGCAAGCTCCTCGAGTGTCATTTTTCTCTGTTTTCTTAATTTCCGAATTCGTTCCCCTAACATTTTGAGTAGGCACGCTCCTAGTTTCATTTATTTGTTTAATTATATTAAACTTTTGCTTGAATGGGAAGGGAAGGATATGGTAAGATTTGTTTAATTAAATTAAACTTTTCAGAGTGGAGGATTCACATGGAAGAAGTTTATAAGATTAAAAAAGCAACATACCATCTTTGGACATTTACCGTTAGCAAACTGATTTCCACTTTCGGAGCACAGGTTTATTCATTTGCCATTAGCTTTTATATTTTACAAATGACGGGTTCTGCAACGAGTTTTGCAACAAACCTGATTTGCAGTATACTGCCGCGTACTCTTGTATCACCTTTTGCAGGATATGCTGCAGATAGGTATTCAAGGAAGAAGGTCGTCATCGTTGCACAAATTGGTACAACGCTTGCCATTGGGGGATTGCTCCTTGTCATCTTATCCTCAGGTTTATCACTCGGTGCCATTTATGCAACAACCTGCATCTTGTCCATTACGTCAACCTTTTCCGGAGTAACCTTCACATCATCCATTACAGGCCTTGTTGACAAGGAAAGAATTCAGAGAGCCATGTCCCTCAATCAGATGTCTATTTCTTTCGCTTCTATTGGAAGTCCGGCAGTTGGTGGATTATTATACGGTACAGTCTCAATGCCAGTATTTTTAATTTTGTATATGGCCGCTTCCTCCATTGCTGTTATTCTTGAATCAACGATGAATTTCAATCTCTTCGCCAATCGTAGGAAGGATGTCAATGTTGAGCAAAAGGAATCGATGTGGCAAAGCATGAAAGCAGGGATAAGTTATTTGAAATTGCAGCCAATCATTATGACGATGATCTGGATCGGTCTGCTCGTAAATTTCTTATTCGGAGCGTTTGAGGTAGGCTATTCATTCATCCTTATTGAAAAATTGAAAATGTCATCCATTCATTTTGGCTTAACAGAGGGTGCTTTTGCATTTGGAATGCTTTTGCTGTCCATTTATTTAACAGTAAGAAAAGAAGTGAGGTTCCCATTTCTCTTATCCAAAAGAGGAATTATAGGGATGGGAATCACGATGGCGGGAGTAGGATTTCCGTTGCTAGTTTCTTTATCCTATAACATCGTATTTGCTTATTACATGTTCATTATGTTTGGATTCGGCTTACTAGTCATAATCGTCAATACACCTTTGCAGGTGATGATGCAAAAATTAATTGATGATGATTTTAAGGGGCGAGTTTTTTCCATTCTTGAAACAATGTCCATGGCACTTATGCCATTAGGAATGGTCATCTACGGATTTCTGTATGATATTTTTCCTGCACAATGGATATTGTTTTTGTCTTCGATTTTACTAATTGGAGTTGTACTTTTTCTGGCTAGACCTTCTGTCATTCAGCAAGTTCATCCAGAATTAAGAGGAGTTAAAGAAGTTAAAAATCGTGCGGAGTCTTTCTCATAGAATCTTTGAAAAAGAGAGTAGTAGAACAAAGGAATTTTCCTTTCGAATAACGAAATAAAGTAAGGAGATTTAAGAAAAGGGGAGAAACTAACCATGTCATTACAAGCTAGCATTTTATTTTCCAATGATGCGCGCATTCAAGAAAATGGTCACATTAAGCACTATGTTGAAAATAGTAAGGCTGCATTCACAGCATTGTTTCTTGGGGAAGAGTTGACAGTTGTTATAAAAGAAATTGAGCGAGAGCAGCAGTCTCTTGAAAAAACTCGGATGGTTGCAGGAGCTATTGCACGTGAACTAGGCAGCCGCCAAGTATTAAAGGCAGTTATTCAAGCAGATTCAATGAAAGAGGCATTGCCTGGCCTGCAGCTAGATGAG
Source organism: Bacillus sp. JJ1474 (assembly GCF_036965225.1). NCBI lineage: Bacteria > Bacillati > Bacillota > Bacilli > Caryophanales > Bacillaceae > Bacillus > Bacillus sp. JJ1474. The sequence goes on from NZ_JBALPC010000089.1 coordinate 7,191, forward strand.
TTAATCACTGCCTTTGTGGAAGGCTGGCATTTAGGCGCATATAAATTTGTTATTTACAAGTCTAAGGAAGATCGATTCCAAACTGAATTAGTAATAGATGGAGCAGCAGAACTAGAGCCATTTATGGAAACAGGAAAAATTCGTGCGGCTGCAACAAACTTTTCTCGTGATTTAATGAATGAGGTTCCAAATGTGTTGAACCCGGAAACATTTCCTTTGATCCTGCAAGACGAGTTTTCTGAAACGGATGTTCAAGTACATGTATTTCATAAAGAAAAGCTTGAGGAAATGGAAATGAACGGTGTTTTAACCGTTGGCCGTGGAAGTAAATATAAGCCATCATTTGTTGAGCTCGTTTATAAGGGGGATGAGTCAAAGCCGCTTGTCGCTCTTGTTGGAAAGGGAGTTACGTTTGATACAGGAGGAATTAGCCTGAAGAGTGGCAGAGATTTAAGTGATATGAGAATGGACATGGGTGGTGCCGCTGCTGTTGCAGGAGCCGTGAAGCTATTAGCAGCATCAAAGGCAAAGGTCAATGTGGTGGCATTGATTCCAATCGTTGAAAATTCGCCGGATAATACGTCCGTGCTTCCAGGGGAAATTATCCGTTATAAGAATGGTCATACGGTTCAAGTAGGGAACACGGATGCAGAAGGACGCCTCATCTTAGCTGACGGTCTAATTCGCGCAGGTGAATGGGGAGCTGGCCATGTTGTGAATATCGCAACCTTAACAGGGGCGATTGTGAACGCACTTGGGACAAAAATAGCAGGGGTCTTTGGAGATGAGCAGCTTTCTAATGAAATGAGGCTGCTGGGCAAAGAAAATGGCGACTTCGTTTGGCCGATGCCATTAGTTGATGAATACGACAGCTATTTAAAAAGCGATTATGCTGATTTTAGCAATATATCTTCTAAAGGGGAGGCTGGGTCCATAACAGCAGGTTTATTCCTTCGCCGTTTTGTGCCTGAATCATGCAAATGGCTTCATGTGGATATGGCAGGCGTAATGGAAAGTGAAGAAACCGGTTACTATCCGAAAACCGCAACGGGATTTGGTGCAAGACTACTAGCAGACTTTACAGTGCATGTTTCAAAGTGAAAATAACATGTTTGTAAGAGACACGAATTATTTGGGGAGGAACCTGTGTGTTAACTAGTAAACAATTAACAGACATTAAAGAACTTCAGCAAGCATGTGAGGCTTCAGAATCATTTGAACTAAAACTAAATTGGGATATGCTGAAAAGTCGAGCAGGAAAAGATCGAGAGGACTTTTTCTATTATGAGGATGAAAAATTAGTAGGTTTTATCGGACTATATGGCTTTGGAAATAAGGTTGAAATATGTGGAATGGTTCATCCAGATTTCCGCCGAAAAGGAATCTTTACTGGGCTTTATCAGGTAGCCCTTCATGAAGTAAAAGAAAAAGGCTATCGAAAGGTTCTTTTGAATGCTCCTACTAATTCAAAGTCTGCAAAAGGATTTCTAGAAACCATCCCATGTAAATATTCTCTTTCAGAATATCAAATGAAGTGGAAAGAAACAGAGCTGAACATATCCGAGGATGTGACTCTTAAACTATCTGCTCCTGACGATTTTGAACTAGAAGTTCAATTGGAGGTTCAATGCTTCGGGTTTGAAGAAGAGGAAGCCAGAGCCTTCAATACTCAAAGATTTGATGATGATCAATATTTAATCATTTTGTTTAACGGAAAGGCAGTAGGAAAAATTCGAGTTTCTCATCTTGATGGTGAAGCTGGGATTTATGGATTTGCTGTTCTTCCAGAGTTTCAAGGAAATGGTATTGGGCGAAAAGCCTTAACAAATATTGTCATAAAGGAACATAAAGCAGGTTTTCCTATTTTCCTAGAGGTAGAAGCGAAAAACGCACATGCACTGCGATTGTATGAATCATGCGGGTTTAGAGCCTATCACTCACAGGATTATTATGAGATCGTATAACAAACATTGGGTTTTCCTTCCATGTGAATCTAGGTAACTTGACATATTTTATCGTTTATTGTAGACTACATGTAACAATTTAATAAGACCTCACTTTTACTAGTGAGGTAGAGGCGCGATGTTTAACAGTCTTTAGTGGAGCTTGAGAAGCAATGATGCTAGAGAGAAGGAAATATCGCCGAAGCTTGTAATATTCTCAGTATTACTGGTTGGGTCTGCAGTTAAGAGCTGCAGGACTGTCTCAATAAACTTCCCGGTTTATTGAGGGGTGCTATCTCATTAAGGGAAAGAAGAGGACTTTAGGGCATATGTATGTAACGAGACCTGAGTGTATCTTAGGTCTCTTTTTATTTTGTGAATTTCCAAAATAAATGAAATATTGCCATTATTAAGAGGTGGCAGTCATACGTAGTTAAGTGGAAAAATATACTAAACTATTATAGCAAAGGGGAGTATGATCATGAGGAAAAAATTATCATTATTTTTAGTAATGTCTTTATCTATGATTTTGCTTTTAGCAGGATGCGGTACGAGCGGCGATAGTGAAAAAACAAAAGAGTCAGGCAGCGCAGGCAGTGACTCAAAGGGAACCTTTAAGGTCGGTATGGAAGCAGGGTATGCTCCTTTCAACTGGACACAAATGGATGATTCCAATGGCGGAGTGAAAATCGATGGCAATGCTGAATATGCAGGCGGATACGATGTTGAAATTGCCAAAAAGATTGCTGAAGGCTTAGGAAAAGAATTAGTCATTGTGAAAACAGAATGGGACGGTCTTGTACCAGCATTACAATCAGGTAAATTAGATGCCATTATTGCAGGAATGTCACCGACAGAAGAACGTAAACAGACAATTGATTTCTCAGAAAACTACTACACATCACATTTTATTATGGTTGTTAAAAAGGGTGGGCCTTTCGAAGGAGCAACTTCTATTAAAGATTTCAAGGGTGCCAAAATTACTGGCCAGTTAAATACGTCTCACTATGCTGTAATTGATCAAATTGAAGGCGTACAGAAAAAGCCTGCTATGGACAATTTTCCTGCGATGCGTGTCGCTTTAGAATCGGGAATAATTGATGGATATGTATCAGAACGTCCTGAAGGAATTAGTGCTTCTTCAGCTAATGCTAACTTTGCAATGGTGGAATTTACAGATGGATTTAAGGCAGATGAGGCAGATACAGCTGTAGCAGTTGGTCTTAAAAAAGGCAGTGAATTAACAGCGAAAATCAATGAAGTTTTAGCAGGCATCTCTGAAGAAGAGCGCCAAAATATTATGGATACTGCGATCAAAAATCAACCAGCAGCAGAATAATGTAGAAGTGAATACCGGCTGCATCCAATTGCAGCCGGTATTTAGATTTAAGGGGGTAAACTATGAGCTTAGAGTGGATTTTAACAATGATTTCAAACAACTGGCCGATGTTCCTTCGTGGAGCAGGGATGACACTCTTTGTTTCCATTATTGGTACGGTCATTGGCGGAATTATAGGTTTATTGGCAGGAGTCATACGTACAATTCCTGTGCCTGAAAATAAAATCAAACGAATATTCTTAAAAGTGGTAAATGCAATTCTTTCTATGTATATAGAATTTTTCCGAGGAACACCGATGATTGTACAGGCCATGGTTATTTTTTATGGTTCTGCTTTAGCATTTGGGATAGATATGAATGTAACAGTTGCAGCAATCGTAATCGTATCAATCAATACGGGAGCCTATATGGCGGAAATTGTTCGTGGTGGTGTTATTTCTATCGATCGAGGACAGTTTGAAGCTGCTCAAGCGGTTGGGATGAATCATGTGCAAACGATGCTTAATGTCGTACTGCCGCAAGTTATTCGAAATATTTTACCGGCTACCGGCAATCAATTTATCATTAATATTAAAGATACTTCCGTACTGAACGTTATTGGCGTAACGGAATTGTATTTCCAAACAAAAACTGTGGCTGGAATCAGCTTTAAATATTTTGAACCATTCTTTGTTGCGTGTGTTCTGTATTTCGTCATGACTTTTACGGTAACACTCATTTTACGCTACTGGGAAAGAAAATTAGACGGACCGGAAAATTACAGCATGATTGAAACAAAAGCTAATTAATAAGAAAAGTGCAAGCGCCTTGTTCAGCCCCGACAAGCACAAGACAAGCCGGCAGGAAGGTTGTACTTTAACCTTCTTGTCGGATTGGCTTGTGACTCGAGGGGCTAGGCGCTGGAGCTAGACAATAACGAAGGAGGAGCACTTTTGGAAAAAGTAATTGAAGTACAGCATTTAAGCAAATCCTTTGGATCTCATGAAGTATTAAAAGATATCGATTTTTCCGTAAATAAAGGGGAAGTTGTTTGTATTATTGGTTCCTCCGGTTCCGGTAAATCAACACTTCTTCGTTGTATAAACCTTTTAGAAAAGCCGAGCGGCGGTCAAATCATATATCATGGTGAAAATATATTAGATGATAAACATGATATTCATGCTTACCGTACAAAGCTTGGAATGGTGTTCCAACAGTTTAACCTATTTAATAATCACACTGTCCTCAGCAATTGTGTTGTTGGCCAGGTGAAGGTATTAAAACGTTCAAAAGAAGAAGCGGAAAAAATCGCCATGAAATATTTAAAGGTTGTAGGTATGGACCAATATGTAAATGCGAAGTCTAAGCAGCTATCAGGCGGGCAAAAACAGCGTGTAGCCATTGCTAGGGCCCTTTCCATGGAGCCGGATGTTATGTTATTTGATGAACCGACTTCAGCCCTTGATCCTGAGATGGTTGGAGAGGTTCTTAAAGTTATGAAGGAGCTCGCTGAAACAGGTCTTACTATGTTAATTGTTACGCATGAAATGGAATTTGCTCGGGAAGTTTCAGACCGTATTGTATTTATGGACAAAGGGGTTATTGCTGAAGAAGGAACGCCAGAGCAAATCTTTAATCAACCAACACAAGAGCGTACGAGAGAATTCCTAAAACGGACATTGAAATAATTTTAGTGGACCGATCCTGGTGCAAGCAGGGATCCAATGGTACACGGATGCTCAATAAAAGAAAGGCGTTCATAAAGTTTCAACTTTGTGAACGCCTGTTTTTTACTTCAATAAAAAAATTCTTTTCTATGAAAGCTTGTTGTTGATTTAGTCGTATGTGTGCATGTGAATGGGTTTTATTCTTCAGATTCCACTTCTACCCACAATTTTGACCACTCTTCTATTTCTCTCATAATTGGCTCCAAGGCTAGACCTTTTTCAGTCAAGGAATACTCAATTCGGACTGGTGTTTCCGGGAAGACTTCACGTTTGACGATTCCTTGGTTTTCAAGATCCTTTAGTCGTTCTGAAAGGACTCTTCCGCTAATGCCAATTGAGGATTCTAACGTACAGAAACGTTTTGTACCTGACAGTAGCTGGTAAATCACGAGGCCAGTCCAGCGCTGACTCAAAATATTCATAGCATTCTCGAATCGAGGACAAAGTAGAGATTTATTCATCATCCATCACCCCTCTATTTATAAAATACCATTTTACAATCATCAATATAATTACCATACATCATAAATACACTTGACACAAGTACCTTTTAAAAATATAATTACTTACATAAAGTAACTAACTAATTGAAATTGAATATAAGATCATTATACCAAATAAATGGATTACAGATGAGGATTTATTTTGAAGAATGGGGGGGTAGCATGAATCTTGAAGCGGATGTTTGCATTGTTGGTGCTGGCCCTGGCGGCGCTTTATTAGGCTATTTGCTAGCGAAGAATAATATATCAACGATTGTTGTCGAGCGTCATGACGGGATTGATAAAGAATTCCGTGGCGAACATTTAAATAAGGATGGAGAAGCCATCTTAAAAAAATATGGCCTATATGAAAAGGTCGAAAATGAAGGTTTACTTTTAATGGAACGAATCGAATATTGGCATCATGGGCAAGTGATTAAGACGGTAACACCTGCTGAAGGAGATCAACATGTAGGAATCCATGTCCCGCAGCGAAATTTATTAAGCGTGTTGAACGGAGAATCCGAACCGTATCCAAATTACAAGCTCATGATGGGCACGAAGGTTACAGAATTAATCAAAGATGAAGATGGCCATATTACTGGAGTGAAAGCAAGAAAAGACGATCAGGAAGTGACCATTAATAGCTCCATCGTTGTAGGTGCGGATGGGCGGTTTTCTACAGTAAGAAAATTGGCGGAAATGCCGTTTCAGACGATCAAACATGGTTATGACCTTCTTTGGGCCAAAATACCAAGCCCGGCAGGATGGGAGCCAACGATTAAACAGACATTGGTTGGGGAAAGTCAGCTAGCTTTATTTACCCAGGCAGGCGGATTTATACAAATCGGCTGGAATATAGAAGAGGGTTCGTATCCTTACTTGAAAAAGCAGTCGTTTGAACCGTTTATCAAGCAAGTGACCGATGCTTTTCCAGACTTGACGGAAACGGTTCAGCAGCACATTCAATCATGGAATGATTTTATTTTATTAAAAGTTCAAAGCTGCCATTGTCCAACATGGGTAAAGGATGGCCTCGTCATTATGGGGGATTCTGCCCATACGATGAGTCCAACGGGAGCATTTGGCATTAATTGTGCCTTAGTTGATGCGAGTGTTTTATCGGAAGTGATCATGGAAGCACTTGCCACCAATGATACGAGTGCGTCTCAATTAAAAAAATATGAAAATGACCGCCGGAATGAGATCGTACAGCTGCAAGAGCAGCAGTTAATAAAAGAAGCATCCTATAAGGATAATTTTACCGTCCCAGCCTTGGCTTGATGACGGTATGAAGTTGAAAAAAGGTATGGGGGGAAATCATGATGGGAGAAATTAAGCTGAATTCGAACAGACTTTCGGTTTTAGAGGATAAAATCCAAATCATAAAATCAGGTGAAGGTGCGATTTACTTAGTGGGACCGATCCGCCTACCGGTTAATTTAAATGGGGAAACAATTGTTTTTAAATGGTATAGCTGGCTAAAAAGCGATGAAGTAATGGAAGATTATCAACAGGTAATTTCTAAATTATCATCTGCGAACCTAGCAGAATATCAACAATCAAGTGTTCTTGTTTATGGTGACTTTGAGTATGAGGATGAAGCTTTGATAAGAATGCACTCCATCTGCCATACAGGAGATATTTTTGGAAGCAAGCGATGCGATTGCGGGTTTCAGCTAAAGCAGTCGATGAAAATGATCGCGGAGCATGGTGTGGGAGCCTTATTTTATTTGGCAAACCATGAAGGCCGGGGAATTGGATTATTTAGTAAGGCCATGGCTTATATCCTTCAAGAAAATGGACACGATACAGTGGAAGCCAATGAAGCTCTTGGCTTTGCTGATGACACAAGAAACTACGATGATGCTATTCAAGTACTTAAAGCTCTAAGAACGAAACCAGTAACGCTTATAACGAATAATCCTAAAAAACTTGAAGCATTAAGAGCTTCAGGGTTGCCTGTCTCAGGGAGAACACCATTATGGGGAGATATCTCCGAATACAATGAACAGTATTTGCGGACAAAAATAAAGAAATCCGGGCATATGGAAGTGGAAGGTACGTTGCCGGCTAAGCCTCGAGTTATGTAACAACTGGATTCAGGTGCAAAGCAGCGTCTGAACCCGGGTGACTGCCCCGCGTTGAAATCTGTCGAAACAGATTATTCAGGTGAATAGACAACACCCGAAAAATTGCTGCAAGAAGGAAGGGACTGTCCGAATGACGAATCATGAATTTTATATGGAATTAGCCTTGAAAAATGCACAAGCGATGAAAGGCCAGACTGATCCAAATCCATTGGTTGGTGCGGTCATTGTAAACGATAACCGTGTTGTAGGGATTGGAGCCCATTTAAAAGCAGGTGAGCCGCATGCGGAAATCCATGCCATTCGAATGGCTGGAGAGCAAGCAAGAGGCGGAACCATCTATGTGACGCTTGAGCCTTGCTCCCATCATGGCAGAACTGGCCCTTGTGCAGAGGCTATTGTGGAGGCTGGAATTAAACATGTAGTGATTGCAACGCTCGACCCAAATCCAGTTGTATCAGGAAATGGGGTAAAAATCCTCGAAGATGCCGGCATTGAGGTCATCACGGGAATTTGTGAAGCTGAAGCTCGAAAGATGAATGAAGTTTTTAATAAGTTCATTGTAGAGAAAAAGCCGTTTATCACTTTGAAATCAGGAATCACCCTAGATGGGAAAATCGCAACCCATACTTCCAGCAGCAAATGGATCACCTCCGAAGATGCGAGACACGATGTCCATCAGCTTAGGAGTGAAAATATGGGCATTCTCGTTGGGGTCAATACCGTTATTCATGACGATCCAGAACTGACTTCAAGAATTCCGAATGGACGCCATCCGATCCGGATTATTTTGGATTCTTCTTTGAAAATCCCTTTGGAATCCAAGGTAATTACAGACAAGAAAGCGGAAACATGGATTTTTACTAGTGAAAACTACGATAAAGACAAGCGGAAAACACTAGAGGACTTAGGGATTCCCGTATTCGTTACGACTGGTTCAAAGACTGTTGACCTAAATAAGGTAGTAGATATATTGGGGGAAAAGCTTGTTTCATCCGTATTAATTGAAGGCGGCGGAACGATCAATGCTTCCTTTTTAGAAAATAAATTAATCGATAAAGTCGTCCTCTATATCGCTCCTAAATTAGTAGGCGGAAAGCATGCACCTACCTTTTTGGAGGGGACAGGAATCGAGATGATGAGCGATGCTATCGAATTATCAGATGTAACCGTGACTCCGATTGGGAAAGATTTTAAGTTTATGGGGTATCCTTCTTATTAAAGCTTTGAGTCATCATGACAAAAGGTGCCAGTTCTATCCAACGAATGGGATAGAGGCTGGCACCTTTTCATTTTTTCAATCGATTAGCAATAAATCTTAGTCTATTTCCTCTATTTGAGTGAAATAGGCAGAAATTAATTGTTCAATTTGAAGAAGTTCTTTATGTGCAAACAATACCTTTTCTTGTTTTAAAGTTTGGATCGTTAACTCAATTAGAAACTTACGGGGCTTTTTGGAATCGACGATTTCTTCTTGAATAAAATCCAGTAATTCGATGTATTTGGACTTCTCTTCATGATGGATTAATGCCTTTTTTAATTCTAAAATCGAATGGTATAAACTGTTTTTGAAGGCATGATCGTTTCCCTTACAGTTCGGCAGCCAGTTTTCCAATAGCTCTGGCTTAAGCAGCTGATCCCCAGCTTCAGCCACCTCATCTACAATCTTCACTATTCTACTAACACAATATCGGACAATTTTGCTAAGGCTTGCATTTGATCCGTGTGCCAAATTATTGTATTTAAGATTATTGTGCAGAATCCCCATAAACATAACGGCACAGTCCAATAAATACGGTTCCTTGTCTTCCCCAAATATATCGATAAAACGGTGATACTTCCACTGGAGTATTCGCAGGTGACCTCGTTTAATATATTGTTTAAGCTCTTCATCATTCGAAAAAATGACTTCTTCAAAAAGGGAAATGAGTTTGTTTGCCCGGTTGGTCTCCAATTGCAATTCTAGTTGTTTAATGAATATCTCAATATTCGAAGGATCCTGACCAATAAGCAAATCATTTCGCTCTTTTTCCAGTTGTTTGTATATGGTCCTAAAGAGGGCGATTAATAATTCACTTTTTGACGAAAAGTAATTATAAAATGTCCCTTTAGAGATACCGCTATAAGTTAAAATATCTTGAATCGATGTTGCCTGGAACCCTTTTTCAATAAATAATTGATGGGCCATTTTAATAACATGTTTCTTTCTTTCGTTCATAATATCACCTTTTATATGAATTGGACTCCCTGTATAAAATACATAGTACATTAATTTTAATGTTTAGACAAACCCATTTAAACATGGAATTTTTTTGTTGCAAAAATTGAACACATGGTATATGATATTGTTCTGTGTAACACGAGTACAAATTAATGTACTTAAGGTATAGGAGGAGAAATAATGGGTGAAGCCACTAAAAAGTCAAACGGTGCACCATATGGGATTCTTGCGATTCTCATGATTGGGGCTTTTATTACCTTTTTGAATAATACATTATTAAATATCGCGCTTCCTTCTATTATGGAGGATCTAAATGTTGGCCCAGCGACCGTACAGTGGCTGACAACTGGTTTTATGCTTGTAAATGGTGTGTTAATTCCAACAACCGCCTTTTTAATTCAGAAATATTCTGTTCGTCATTTATTTATAGCGGCTATTAGTTTATTTACAATCGGAACTGTTCTAGCTGGCTTTGCACATGCCTTTCCATTGTTATTAGCAGGAAGAATGTTTCAAGCTTCTGGTTCGGCCATTATGATGCCGTTATTAATGAATGTTATGTTAGTCTCATTCCCAATTGAAAAAAGAGGAACGGCTATGGGGTTCTTCGGGTTAATTATGATGGCAGCACCAGCAATCGGCCCGACATTATCAGGCTGGATTATTGAACATTATGACTGGAGGATGCTATTTCATTTTATCACACCAATTTCTGTCATTGTATTACTGCTTGGGTTCTTCATGCTTAAGGATAAGAAAGATAAAGTGGATATCCGCCTAGATTTCCTTTCCGTTATATTATCCAGCGTAGGCTTTGGCGGGATGCTTTATGGATTTAGCTCTGCTGGTACTAAGGGATGGGATAGTCCCTTGGTATATATCACGTTGATTCTTGGCGTTATTTCATTAATATGGTTTATTTTGCGCCAATCGAAGATGGAACGCCCGATGCTTAATTTCGGAGTATTTAAGTTTCCGATGTTTGCATTATCTGCGTCTATATCGATGGTTTTAAATATGGCTTTATTTTCGGGAATGTTATTACTTCCGATTTATGTGCAAAATCTTCGTGGCATTTCTCCCATGGATGCTGGCATACTCATGCTGCCAGGAGCCATTGTTATGGCGATTATGTCTCCAATAACAGGAAAATTATTTGATAAGATTGGTGGACGAATACTAGCGATAATCGGCCTAGCCATTACTACGATAACAACTTATTATTTAAGTAAATTAACACTGGATACAACTTATGGCCATTTAATGGTGCTATACACTGTACGGATGCTAGGAATGTCTATGGTTATGATGCCTGTATCAACAAATGGTTTAAATCAACTTCCTGCACGCTTTTATCCGCACGGTACAGCGATGAATAATACACTAAATCAAATTTCCGGAGCGATTGGAACGGCAATACTTGTTACACTCATGTCCAATCGTACGGAAACACATGCAGCTAACTTAGCTGCGGAAGCAATGAAAAATGCTGCTGGGCAAGCGCCTACAGAAGCAGCAATGGCAGCCATGAAACAGCAAATTGAGATGATGGCTATGCTTGAGGGGATTAATGATGCATTCTTTGTCGCAACCTTTATTGCTGCGGTATCCCTCATACTTGCCTTCTTTATTAAACGAGCGAAACAAGCGGAAGATCCAATGGAAAGTAAAACAGAAGGTACAAAAATAACAAAATTAGCTGAGAATTAATAAAAAATGCACGAAGCCCACTTAACTAGGGCTCGTGCATATTTTTTATTTTCCTATGGCAAATTGTCGTATTTCCTGTAAAGCCTGCTGAAGATCTGACATCGTTTTTACGCCATTGTCAATTTCAATTCCGAGTTCAATCATTGTGTCTGCAGTATCAGGGCTGATTCCAGTTAAGATCGTAGAGCAGCCTAGTAGTTTAATGCCTTTCACAATCTTAAATAGGTGGTTAACAACCGATGTATCGATATAAGGAACACCTGAAAGATCAATAATTAATTGCTCCGCTTTTAATTCCTTTACCTTTATGAGTGTTTTTTCACGAATTTTCTTTGCCCGATACGTATCGACATTTCCCACTACAGGAAGAATACAGACCCTCTCGGCAAGTGGGATGATCGGAACAGACAATTCATCGACAGTTTCACGATGAATCTTTAATAATTCATCTTTATAGCTCACATAATAAGCTGTATGGGAATCTATGTATAGATCAATAATGTCATTAACATATCGCTCTAGGGCGAAGAATTCTTCCATGCTTAGGGAATGCTTGGATTCAAGATAAAATACCTTAATAGCATTCCAAATTATTCCTCGCGCGGACTGAAATAGCTCCAAGGATAAATGGATTGGGAAATCAGTTCTTGCACTTTGGCCGCCTCTTTCCTTCGCCCTCTCCATAATTTCTTCCGTTTTCAATTCAAGGATATTTTCTGTCACGACCTTGATAATTGGATTTCCTTCCGCTTCATACTCATAAAGAAGATGATTTTCTTTCATAAAAGAAGTTAGATAGCTTTTATTTTTCTGTAAATATTGAATCCATTCTTTCGTATAAAAGTCTAAATTGTCTCTTAGAAATTGTGCTAATTCTTCCTTTGAATGCACCGAATTGATCATGGAATGGCCCCCTATAAATGTATTGGATGGGTGATTTGCTTTAGCAAATGTAAGAAAGAAGGTGGTTCCTTGTCCTGTTTCGCTATTGACACGAATGCTGCCATTATTGCTTTGGATGGCATTAAATACTTGGGCAAGACCCATGCCTTTGCCATCCTGTTTTAATGTAAAAAAAGGAGTGCCAAGCAGACGAAGCTTGTCCTTTGGGATGCCGATGCCTGTATCAGAGATGCTTAGATGGACTCCGAGAGCATCTTCGTATTGCTCAATCAGTAACGTGCCGCCTTCATTCATCGCTTCGATGGCATTTTTAATTAAGTTGAAAAGCGCTTTCTTAATCTGATCCTTCCTGCCGGTTACCATGGCTTGATCGTGGTTGAATTTCCTTATTAAATGGATATGATAAAGCTGGTTTTGAAATAAAAGCAATATCGCGTCAATCACAGAGCATAGATTAAAGGTTGTATGCTGTTCCTGGAAAAACTCAGGCTTTGATACACTCATTAAATCATTTAAGGTTTGAATCGCACGGTCTAATTCACTTTGCGCAATTTGAGTATATTCTTGATTATAATTTTGCTCCATTAGCTGAAGAAAGCCTTTCACGGCAGTCAAGGGATTTCGTACTTCATGGGCAATTCCCGCTGCCATTTCCCCGATGGAGGATAACAGGTGATTATTCCAATTGTTATGTTCATGCATGCTTTGAAGCTGATTAACATTAAAGATAAATATATGAATCTTTTCTAATTTTTCATCTTTACATGTTCGATGAAACAGAAAAAAATGCGGCTGAGTATCGATAATCAGAATAAATTCATTTAATTTCCCCATAAAACATTCATGCAGCTTTGCCTTAAGTTCGTTATTTTTTATTCGGTGAAAAAGGTAATTGGAGCTGCTGTCCTCTGAAATTAGTAGTCTTTTTCCCTCGGTGTTCATTTTTTGGATTGTCCCATCAGGTGTCAATTCTATCAATCCATATAAGGCTTCATTAGAGGCAGGCGATTTATTCAATATTTGGTACCCCCATTACTGAGCCACTTTACAGCTCGGACTTTAGTTCCGTGATTTATATTGCTGGTAATTTCAAATTCATCCATAAGACGCCTTACTCCAGTTACCCCCAAGCCTAAACCCGTTTTTGAGGAATAAGTCTGAGTCAATATTTGCTCCAAGTTCTTAATTCCTGGGCCTTTATCGATTGCTATGATTTCTATACAGTGAGGAAGTGGCCTTATGTGAAGCTCGCCTTTACCAGCATAGAAGACGATGTTACGAGTTAGCTCCATGATAGAAACAACCACTTTGGTTTGTTGGCTGCAACTTAAGCCTAGCTCCTTTGCAACCTTTTTTCCTATTGAGCTTGCCACATACACATCGTCTTCTCGTTCAATAATAATTTTGTACAAATTCATCTCCAATCCTTTTGTAGAAATATTAGAATTTTAAGAGTATTTTGGTGTATTTTAGCTAAATTTTATCACAATTTTTATAAAAGTATAGTAGATTTTTACTATTATATTGGAATAACAAAATAAAAAAAGAACTCGCTTTCACACGAGTTCTTTTCAAACGCTTTATATTTAATAAATTCCTGATTAGAAAAGGTTCAGCTTCCCAATCCGCTCTACAGCCTCTACAAGCACCTCTTCGTCTACTAATAGCCCGACCCGGACATAGCCCTCTCCGTATTCGCCAAAGCCATTTCCAGCGGCAACGGCCACATCTGCCTTTTCAAGCAAATAATCGGCGAACGATTCACTTGTAAATCCAGCTGGGACAGGGAGCCACGCAAAGAAGGAACCGCTCGGTGCTTCTGCTTTCCAGCCGATTTTTCTGCATTCCTCTATTAGTACGTTACGGCGGCTTTCATAGCGTGAAACCAGTTCATCCACACAGCTTTGATCCTCTGTTAAGGCTGCAGCAGCTGCCATTTGTACCGCTGGAAAAAGACTGCAGTATAAATGATCTTGTATCAGATTAAGAGCTTCAATAATTTTCGGATTGCCAACTGCGAAACCAACACGCCAGCCTGCCATATTATACGTTTTGGACAATGTATACATTTCTACACCAATTTCTTTAGCTCCTTCTACTTCTAGGAAACTAGTTGGTTTTTTGCCGTCAAAGCCAATCGCGCCATAGGCAAAATCGTGCAGAATAGTAATATGATGTTCTTTTGCAAATGCAACGGTTTCTTCAAAAAAGGAACGGTCAGCAGTCGCTCCTGTTGGATTATTAGGGTAGTTCAAATACATGAGCTTGGCCGCTTCCCTTTGCTGAATCGGGATCGCGTTAAAATCAGGCAGAAATTTATTTTCTGCTTTTAAAGGAAAAGTCTCATATTGAACATTAGCCAGGACAACGCCTGATAAATAATCAGGATAGCCCGGATCAGGAAGCAGCATTAAATCGCCTTCATTTAATAAACACATAGGCAGCTCGACTAATCCTGTCTTCGTTCCAAAAAGGATCGCCACTTCAGTCGATGGGTCAATTTCAACACCGTATTGTTTCAAATAAAATTCAGCGGCAGCATTTTTTAATTCTTGAATTCCGCGAAACGGAGAATATTTATGCGTTTTTGGATCCTCAGCTGCTGATTGCAGTGCCTTTACAATATGAGGGGGTGTTGGCTGATCGGGATTTCCCTGTCCTAAATTAATAATGTCCCGGCCTTCTGCTATAGCTTTACTAACCTTTTCAACTAAGGTAGCAAAAAATTGGACAGGCAGTTTTTTTAAGCGATTTGAATATTCCATGTGCTTCACCTTTTCTATCATAAAATGAAATAATTGAAAATTAGCTATAATACTATTGTAAATGTTCGCATTTTAATTTCAAATTTTATATTTTTTCAGTCAAAATGTCTAGAGCATTATAAGAATATTTTCGAACAAGATGCTTTATTCATAACGGAAAAATAATATATGGTCATGAGGGTCAGTTTCCGCATGCTTATGAAGGAAACTGGCCTATTTGTGAAATAGGTCTAAAAGGGATGTGTGAGAATGAAGTTAGAAATGCGAAAAAGGGCATACTAAAATCATCTTCTTAGTCACCTGCTTGACAATAGGTTTAAGCTTCGAAAAAGAGAAAAAACTTAAAAGTTTCAATTAGATTTGTGAATATT
>NZ_JBALPC010000090.1:0-4021 GCF_036965225.1 Bacillus sp. JJ1474
GATTGGCTTGTGACCTCGAGGGGGTAGGCGCTGGAGTTAGACAATTCAAAAGAGGGAGGCCTTTGCCTCCCTCTTTTGTCATATAAAATCCTACTCTTCTGGGTAATTTACATATTTTTCAGGTTCCGATTTAATCTGATTCAGCATGACTTCAATAAGTTCTATTGGAAAACGGGATTTTTTTCTTTCTCCGTCTTGATCAAAGTGAACATAGTACATGATTTCATCTTTTTCAATTTGAATATCTGATAGTCCGTGCTCTTCTATTAGCATATCCTCAAACATTTTTACTGTTTCAGCTGCAGCTTTATCATCTGGCCGTTCCAAAATAACAACTTTAATCGATAGCCAATTATACAAAGTATCTTGTAATGATTTCATATTATATCATCTCCATCCTACACCTGTTTTCCTTCTTGCTTTTTTGACTGATGAAGACGGATTTTGTAAATAATTAATATTAATGCTGCAACTACTAAGCCTTCTGTAATCGGGAGGAATACTGCAAAGAATGTCAGGACAGTACACCCTAGAATAAGAAAGAGATAGATAATAGCCGATTTTGCTAACGGCAATTTTTTCGCAAAACCTAATTTAAATACAATAATACAGAGCAAAATAATGGTCAAATATAACATCCACATTCCTAAGCTTGAATTTTCTTGCACTTTAAATAAAGCAGCGAAAAAAGACAGCCGTTCATTTATATCAACCATTTTCTTCTCCCCCTTAAAAGTTTTTTAGCTCATTTCAGCATATTTTTTCTTTTTCGCAATTCTTTCACGTTCATTTTTATCAAGGATTTTTTTACGTAAACGAATTGATTCTGGTGTTACTTCACAATATTCATCTTCGTTTAAATATTCTAAAGCTTCTTCAAGCGTCATAATACGCGGCTTCTTCATTGTTGTCGTTTGTTCTTTCGTTGCAGAGCGAACATTTGTAGCTTGCTTAACTTTCGTAATATTAACTGTGAGGTCACTTTCACGATTGTGCTCCCCGACAATCATTCCTTCATAAATTTCCGTTCCTGGCTCGACAAAGATTGTTCCACGATCCTCTACCTGCATTATCCCATAGGTTGAAGACTTTCCGCTTTCCATGGAGACGAGAACACCTTGACGTCTTCCGCCGACCTGTCCTTGTGCCATTGGCTGATAGCTATCAAAAGTATGATTGATGATTCCGTAACCGCGTGTTAATGTTAGGAATTCAGTTGTGTAACCAATTAGCCCACGGGCTGGAACATTAAAGATTAAGCGTACTTGACCATTCCCATTATTAATCATATCAATCATTTCGCCTTTTCTAGCTCCAATTGATTCCATAATAGAACCTGTATGCTCTTCAGGTACATCGATTTGCACACGTTCAACAGGCTCGCATCGCACACCATCAATTTCCCTTACAATGACCTCTGGCTTGGATACTTGAAGCTCATATCCTTCACGGCGCATATTTTCAATTAATATAGATAAGTGTAATTCTCCACGGCCTGAAACAATCCACGCATCTGGAGAATCTGTATTATCGACTCGAAGACTTACATCTGTCTGCAGTTGTGAACGGAGTCTTTCTTCCACTTTTCTAGAAGTAAGGTATTTACCTTCTCTGCCGGCAAACGGACTATTGTTCACAAGAAATGTCATTTGCAATGTTGGTTCATCGATACGAAGAATTGGCAAAGCCTCTTGATGTTCAACAGGACATACGGTCTCACCAACATTGATATCCTCCATGCCTGATAGAGCAATTAAATCCCCGGAATAAGCTTCTTCAATTTCCTGGCGTTTAAGACCAAAGAAACCAAAGATTTTTGTTACCCGAAATTGTTTAATGGAACCATCTAGCTTCATTAATGCCACTTGCTGACCAACTTTAATCGTTCCACGAAACACTCGTCCTATACCAATTCTACCTACATAATCATTATAATCAAGTAAAGCTACTTGAAACTGTAAAGGTTCTTCACGATTGTCTACTGGTGCCGGAATATGATTTACTATCGCATCATATAGAGCCTGCATGTTCTCGTCTTGTTTAGATGGATCCGTACTTGCTGTACCATTGATACCTGATGCGTAGATAACCGGAAATTCAAGCTGATCTTCAGTTGCTTCCAGTTCAATAAATAAATCTAGCACCTCATCAATTACTTCCTCTGGACGGGCAAAATCACGGTCAATTTTATTGACTACAACAATCGGTGTTAAATTTTGCTCTAATGCTTTTTTAAGAACAAAGCGTGTTTGTGGCATGCAGCCTTCATAAGCATCAACGATAAGCAGAACACCATCAACCATTTTCATGATACGCTCTACCTCACCGCCAAAATCAGCGTGTCCAGGTGTATCAAGAATATTAATTTTTGTATCTTTATACTGAATCGCGGTATTTTTTGCTAAAATAGTAATTCCGCGTTCTCTTTCAATGTCACCTGAATCCATTGCACGTTCTTCAACATGCTCATTAGATCTAAAAGTGCCAGCCTGCTTAAGCAGCTGGTCAACCATTGTTGTTTTACCATGATCAACGTGAGCGATGATAGCAATATTTCGAATGTCTTCTCTAAGTTTCAAGGAAGTTCCTCCTACCTGTATTTAACAATTAACATCAATTTCACTTTTTCAAATCTATAACTGAGACATTATATCATAAATATAGTGGAAACTTAAATCGTTTTTGTGTAAAATAATTATTTGTAGACAATGTTTTTCATAAGAGGCAAAATAAACACCCAAAATGGGAGGTTACATAAAATGAAACAAATCAAATGGCCATTATTAGCTTTTGCGATTGCGGCCGCACTATGCATGATGGGAATTGGAGTTGCAATTGCTGAAAAAAGTGTTGCAGGGATTATTGGCGCAATCATATTATTAATTTTGACAATGGGCTTTGGATTTAAAACAAAGAAGAAATTGAGAGAAAGCGGACTTCTATAAGATAAAAAAACGACCGCCAAGTTTATTGGACGGTCATTTTTTTACCATTTGCCATTATTTAAATACTTCTCCATTATTTCCTGATGAAGGCCTGGTTTTGAAATAAAAACTGTATTATTTTCAAGCATGCTTAAAGCATCGCCCTTTAATGTAGTGGCAAGACCGCCAAGTTCTTCAACCAATATAATCCCAGCTGCAATATCCCATGGTGCAAGACGCATCGTGATATAAGCATCTAGCCTGCCTGAAGCAATATACGCCATCTCCAAAGCGGCAGATCCATATGAACGAGTTCCTCGTGCATCCTTCACTAATGGAGATAAGAGAGCTGGATCAATGCGTTTATTTTCAGTAACCCATGTGGCATTTATTCCAATAACGGCTTCCGAAATAGACACTTTCTCTAGAGGAGGCAATGGTAGATCATTTAGAAATACCCCGCTCCCCTTCATTGCATGATAAAGCTCATCGTGAACAACATCGTATATTAAACCAACCTTCCCAACACCGTCTTCATAAATTCCAATAGAAATTGCAAAATTCCTCTGCTGATGTATGAAGTTCATTGTCCCATCTATTGGGTCAATGATCCAAACAACACCAGTTAAATTATTTAACTTGTCACCAAAACCTTCCTCACCTAGGATTTTATGGTCGGGAAAACTTTCCTTTATTTTTTTAATGAAAAATTGCTCTGTACTTTTATCAATATCTGTTACTAAGTCATTTGCATTCGTTTTTGTTTGAATGACTAGGGTTTTACTAAAGGACCTTTTGATATTTTCTCCAGCTTCTTTAATCCATTTCGTTGCACAATTATTAATTTCTGTCCAATTCATTGTGGTTGAACCCTCCCCATCATCCCGCATACTCGCTATTTCACCTAAAGGGATATTTATTAATCATACAATAAATAACAATAGCTTAATTGAAGCAGAATGACACTTCAAGCATTATCCTTTCACAGTAGTAATAAATTTAATCGTTTATTGAAAAAACAACAAAACGAACTCCCAAATTTGGTGAAGGAGTTCGTTGTTATAGGTTAAGTCTAATTTCAATATACATTTTCTATT
>NZ_JBALPC010000090.1:4060-8861 GCF_036965225.1 Bacillus sp. JJ1474
CCCTTTACCTCTTTCATTCAGACACTTTAGTTAAAGTGCTTTAAGGCGTAAAAGTTCTTGTCTGATTTTTTCAAGTTTTTGTTTACTTTTCAATTGTAAATCTTCATTCTTATCATTCATTGCATCAAATAATGTTGCTAGTTCGTAATCTAATTCTAATCGAAGGACTGCGGTACGTTCTCTTTCGCCTGCTTTGTTTTTAACTGTGTTCATCAGTTGTTTCATAAAAATCACCCCTTTCTAAAAATCTAGTTTAAATTTTCTGACTATTATTTATTTATAATATGAGGAATTTGAGTCAGTTGCAACAAATATGTGTGAATACCTATATTTACAAAAATGCCTGAAGCATAGCGGTTTTTGTTTATGAACAGGTATGCTACAATATTTCAGAATATATTTTTTTTGATAATGACTAAGTATTTTGGATAATTAATACTGTTTAGTTTTGAGGAGGTTGCAAATGTCATTTTCAGGATTTACGAATAAAGATTTTGATGTTTTTAAGATCGATGGACTAGAGGACCGGATGGAGGCCTTAATTACTCATATACGACCAAAACTTGATGAATTAGGACAATATTTTGCTCCAATGCTTGCCATTCAGACTGGAGATGAAATGTATCCACATGTAGCCAAACATGCACGCCGGACAGTAAACCCTCCTAAGGACACCTGGGTTGCCTATGCAAGTAATCCTCGGGGTTATAAAATGCTGCCTCATTTTCAAATAGGACTTTGGGAAACACATGTTTTCATCTGGTTTGCTCTTATATATGAAGCTCCTAATAAAGAAGACTTCGGAAAAAAATTAGAAAAGAATTTAAATAAAATTTATAAACAAACTCCTAAACACTTTGTTTGGTCTGCAGATCACACTAAACCGATGGGACAGCTGCATGGAGAACTGACTAAAGAAGACTTAAAAGACATGTTTATTCGGTTACAAAAAGTAAAAAAAACGGAGATTTTATGCGGCTTACATATTCCAAGAAAAGAAGCAATAGAAATGGATCCTCATGCTTTTCTTGAAAATGCAGAATCTGTTTTTAAAACATTAATACCTTTGTATAAAATGTTTTAAACAAAAGAGAGAGAAAATAGGCAGTGGCCCCTATGGCTTTTTTAGGCGGCCACATGCCATTATTCACATTTTTTTATTTCTTAATTCTAACCTCTTTTCCTGCTTCTGACTCTTTTACAGCCTTTAATGTATGATATGCTGAAAAGCCGCTTACCTCTTCAAACTCATTGCAAATATTTCGTTCCTGGGCTTTACCTGGAACGATTTCTTTAAATCTTCTATACGCATCTAAATATTTTTCACGGTTTACACCTTTCCCATAGATCTCCTCAACTAACTGAAAGTAATGAATAACATCAATTATTTCATCTGTTGACCAATCTGGGTCAATTGGGTATTGGTATTCCATTTCTGTCACCTCTTTTGCCTAAAACATTATTTATGTATTACATTGTCCATTTTTTGCGAATACTCTCTCCATCTGAGATCATTCGACTAAATAGTTCTTGTACAGTTGGAACATCATTAATTAGTCCCATTACTTGCCCTGCCCAAGCAAATCCTTCTTCCTCTATCCCTTCGTGAATATATTTTTTATTAGCCTTCCCGCTAATCAAGTCTTTCAATTGCTCAAAGCCGCCATTTTGCTCCTCAATTGCTAGAATTTTCTCTGTCCATGAATTAGAAATGACTCTGGCCGGAGCCCCTATTGTTTTTTTAATAACAACAGTATCATTTTCACTTCCTTCGACAAGCCTTTTTTTATAGATGTCTGATGCATGAATACACTCCTTAGTCGCAATAAATCTCGTTCCCATTTCAATGCCCTCTGCACCAAGGCTAAGGGCCGCCATAAGCCCCCTGCCATCCCCAATCCCTCCTGAAGCGATTACAGGGATGGAAACTGCATCTACGACTTGAGGGGTTAATACGAACGTTCCAATATCGTCTCGTCCTAAATGACCTCCCCCCTCTTGTCCGACAACCATAACCGCATCTGCACCAAGCTCTTCAGCTTTCACTGCCTGCCTTTTTGCCGCAACGAGAACTAGCTTTTTCACATTTACCCCTTTTAATTGCTCAAAAATGGGAGCTGGGTTTCCACCAGTCATCGAAATAACAGGAACCTCTTCCTCAATCGCCACATCTAAATAGTGTGAAAATGGCCTGCCATGCTGCCCGATGGCAAAATTAACACCAAATGGCTGATTCGTCAATATCTTCACTTTTCGAATTTCTTCTCTTAAAGCATCCGGGCTTTCTAATGACATTGCCGTTACTTGTCCAAGTCCTCCAGCATTCGAAACAGCAGCTGCTAAATCTGAGTAAGCAAGATGGGCAAGCCCTCCCTGTATGATCGGGTATTTAATGTTTAATAATTCTGTTACTCTTGTATTCCAGTTCATAAAAAAACCTCCTTCAAACCCTTATGTATGTTAACTTCTATTTTACTGTTATATTTTCCTGTTAACATCTAAAACTAAAGAAGATAAGATAATTTTCTCCTAAAAAAAATAATACGATTATTACTCATCAAATTTTCTATGCAAAGAAAGGGAATAGTGCTATAATTCAAATGTTTTATGACTTTTTGTGATGCAAAATTATAATTAAAGAGGTGTGGAAATACATTGTCACAATTAGAAACACCGTTATTTAGCGGCTTACTTGCACATGCTAAAAAAAATCCAATTCAATTTCATATACCAGGCCATAAAAAAGGAGCGGGAATTGATCCCGAATTCAGAGAATTCATTGGCCACAACGCACTTTCAATAGACCTTATTAATATCGGTCCTCTTGATGATCTTCATCAGCCTAAGGGTATGATTAAAGAGGCTCAAGATTTAGCTGCAGAAGCTTTTGGTGCAGACAGAACCTTCTTCTCTGTACAAGGAACAAGCGGAGCAATTATGACAATGGTCATGGCCGTTTGCGGACCTGGAGAAAAAATAATTGTTCCAAGAAATGTTCATAAATCAGTCATGTCAGCGATTGTTTTTTCGGGTGCAACCCCGATATTTATTCATCCCGAAATCGATAAAGAACTTGGGATCTCTCACGGAATTACAACCGAATCTGTCTCGAGGGCTCTTGAACAGCACCCTGATGCAAAAGGAGTTCTCGTCATTAACCCAACCTATTTCGGAATTTCGGCTGACTTGAAGAAAATTGTTGAAATTGCTCATTCATATCAAGTCCCCGTTCTTGTAGATGAAGCGCACGGTGTTCACATTCATTTTCATGATGAATTACCGCTATCCGCCATGCAAGCAGGCGCTGATTTAGCAGCAACTAGTGTTCATAAGCTTGGCGGATCGATGACACAAAGCTCGATATTAAATATGCGTGGAAACCTTGTTTCAGCCAAAAGGGTACAGACCATTCTAAGTATGCTTACGACAACATCAACATCCTATTTATTGCTTGCCTCCTTGGATGTTGCTAGGAAACGCCTAGTTAATGAAGGAAAAGAATTAATCGATAAAACAATAGAACTTTCACAGTCTATACGCCGGCGCATAAATGAAATTGAGCATGTCTATTGTGTTGGAGAAGAAATCCTTGAGTCTGATGCTGCACATGGCTATGATCCAACAAAGCTGATTATTTCTGTTAAGGATCTTGGGTTAAATGGGTTTGATGTAGAAAAGTGGCTACGTGAAAAGTACAATATTGAAGTCGAAATGTCTGACCTATATAATATCCTTTGTATTATTACGCCTGGAGATACTGAATATGAGGGGGATATGTTAGTAAAGGCGCTTCAAGAATTATCTGCGGAAAGACACGGATTAACTGAAAAGCTTGATACTCAGGTATTATTGCCTGATATTCCTGTATTGGCCGTTTCTCCTCGCGATGCCTTCTATGCTGAAACTGAACTCGTTCCTTTTGATGAATCAGAAGGAAGAATCATTGCAGAATTTATTATGGTCTATCCTCCTGGTATTCCTATTTTTATTCCGGGAGAAATCATAACGAAAGAAAATCTTACTTATATTAAAACAAACATGGAAGCTGGCCTTCCTGTTCAAGGGCCAGAAGATTATGATTTTAAATATTTGCGAGTGATTAAAGAGTATAAAGCTATCAGATAGAAAAGAAATTCAAAGAAAAACCTTCCCGAAATAAATTGGGAAGGTTTTATTTATAAACGAAATTTATTATTATATTTCTTCTTGATGATGGCTTCCCTCACAGCAGCTGCAATCTGCCTTGGAATATAGAACTGTTACTTTCTCATCTTCGAAATAATCAATTGTAGAATTACACGCTTGGCATACAATTGTACCCATTCTTTCATTCCCCTTTGTAATTAAGATCAATTTGAAAACGCTTAATCATCGTTAATTACATAATAATATAACACAATTGTTTTATCAAGGGTTAATTGTATGTCACATTAAGAAATAAAACAGGCTATTTTCAGCCTGTTCTTCTCATTCATATTGGGTATGGAAAGTAGTCGCTGGTAAGGTGAGCTTAAAAAATTCACATAAGTCTTCTGCTTGGTGGCGATTATCCAATTTAAAGGCGTGTTGCAAATGTTCAGCATCTTCGAGGTCCTTAGGGTCGAGGAGTGTGGAGCGGCCAGTTTGCATACATACAACAAGAGGTTTTCCGAAAAATAAATTTGTAAACACAATCCCAAAATCATAGCGTGTTAGTTCAGTAGTAAAACCAACAAATCGGACCTTCACATTTTCATGCTCATCATAGAGCTTTTCAAATAGATCCATATTACTCCTCCTTTAATTTTAATATTTAGAATAT
>NZ_JBALPC010000090.1:8907-16036 GCF_036965225.1 Bacillus sp. JJ1474
CGAGCCTCACGGAAAGGTGTTCTTTACCTTTTTGTGAGGATTGGCTTGTGACCTTGAGGGGGTAGGCGCTGAAGCTAGACAGTTCTCAAATTCGAGAAAAGTTATACTTTCTTATCTTTTGAAAAAATGGGGGGATGGATGTTGGCAAGTAACGCATACATAAAACTCGTGCCTTCATCAGAAAAAGAACATATTACGACAGATGAAGTAAAAGAATTATTTCAATACTATAAAGCCATTACTGCGAAAACAGGTGACCAAGTTGATTGGAAGTACAATGAAGCTGCTTTTCCATATGAAATAAAAGAAAAACCCGAGGGAAAAGGGAAATGGTTCTATCTGCACTCCAACAATGACAGGTATCACACAATTTTACTAGGAATAGACCAAGAAACAATTCGGAACGAAGATGGATCCGATCGGGAACAATCATATATTCAAGTAACGTTGCCGGAATCAGCTACATTCGGCGATAAAGGGAAAGCTAACGAGTTTTGCCGCTATTTAGCAAAGAAGCTAAAAGGCGAATTGCATTTATTCAATGGAAGAGTTATGTATTTTTATCCCAGAAAATAATAGAAAATAGTAAATAAATAGAAGAACAGCAAAAGGCTGTTCTTCTATTTTGCAATCTAATGAGGTGAATAAATTGTTAACAAAAAAAATAATTTTCTTTGGAGTATTAGCTCTTGTCATCACTTTAAGTACTCCTATTATTTTCGTCTCCTATTTCGAGACAAAACCTGCACAATTAAGTCAGGACATTTTATTTGGCGGACCTTTTCCTTTCGCTGAACAACGGAATTCTCTGCCTGAAGCTGAACATGATTACCCTTTAGAATTAAAGTTTACCTCTCCTCTTGAGAAAGAAACAAACTTTAAGGTAATACCCTTCCTATTTTCGTTTATTTGTTTTTATCTATTTTTCTTCTCTTTATACTACATCATTTCTAGATTTTTCAGTGGACGTCAATTAAAAGAGCCAAAATAAGGGCTCTTTTTCCCTTCCCTCAGCTCAAACTCCCATTAAAGTCATTGTAAAATGAAACGATGCATATAAAGACAAGCTAAGTGCTGTAACAAAGAATGTTTTTTTTACTGATCTCACAATGTAATTTCCAATGATGATAGCTAAATATAAAAATACGAAGAACATCAGTACTTTAAAAATAAGCTGATCGTACCTCGATAGCCACTCAATAAAGGTGTAGCCGCTCCATATAATTAGCTGCAGCAGCAATGCAGTATATACCTTCATTTTTCCACCACCAGATTTGTTATTTCATATCTCTTATTAGCAAAAATTGATTGAGAGCCAAGTTCCAAAGATATATGTCTAAGTAATATATGTTGAACCTGCTCATCTTATTTTTCATTTCTGTAACATTTAGGTGACAAGTCACTAATATCCATTTTTTATGATAAAATACTTATTAATCTCTAATAATTGGATAATTAAACTTAAGTAACTGATACAAATAATGAAAAAGTGAGGAATAGAATATGAAAGTGTTTTTGCTTTTTTTCATAGCCTCTTTCTTGTTTATTACCTCATGCAATCATTTTAAACCTCAAGATGAACTGATTTTTGATAATAATAGAAAGCAAATTATTTTCTTTTCAAATGAAAAGGATTATGAAGAGGAAGCCTCCTACTATGATGCGATTATCGAGCTAAAGAAGGAATTTCCAGACGAAATTAAAAATATGAAAATTATCTCAAGCGACAAAGCCAAAAGATATTATGAAGCATTTGATGTCCAGAGCAGCCCCACTATCTTAATCATTCATCAAGAAAAAGTAATCGTCAAAATTAAGGGTGATACTTCAACAGAACAAATAATCAAACCTTTATCAGATGCCTTAAAAAGTGAATGGTCGACAAGCAATTAACGTATAGTCCTATACATATAAAAAAGTCCTTTTCCAATTGGAAAAGGACTTTTCTGATTATGTTATTTAATAATATGGATCGGACTGCCTAGTGCAACTTCTGCAGCTTCCATTGTAATTTCGCCTAATGTTGGGTGAGCATGAATGGTCATTGCAAGATCTTCAGCCGTCATACCCGCTTCAATAGCTAAGCCTAATTCTGCAATCATATCTGATGCACTTGCTCCAGCAATTTGAGCACCAATCACCAAGCCATCTTCTTTACGTGTGATTAGCTTAACAAACCCATCTGTTGCATCTAACGCAAGTGCACGGCCATTTGCCGCAAATGGGAATTTAGAGGCAATTACCTCAATACCTTCTTCCTTAGCTTGCTGTTCAGTATAACCTACTGAAGCAAGTTCTGGATCAGAGAATACGACTGCAGGAATCCCTAGATAATCAATTTCAGAGCTATGTCCTGCAATGGCTTCAGCAGCAATTTTCCCTTCGTATGAGGCTTTATGTGCTAATTGAGGACCTGCAACAACATCACCAATTGCATAAATATTGCTGATATTCGTACGGCATTGCTTATCTATTTCTATTACGCCGCGGTCACTCATTTTTATGCCTACTTGCTCTAAGCCTAATTCGTCAGTATTTGGGCGTCTTCCTACCATAACGAAGAGATAATCTGCTTCAAGAGTTTTCTCTTCACCTTTAACCTCATACTTCACAGTGACACCATTTTCACTCTCTTCAACACCTTTTGCAAGTGCTTTCGTGATAAATTCGGCACCTTTTTTCTTAAGGTTACGTTTGACAAGAGCCGTCATTTGCTTTTCAAAACCAAGGAGGATATCATCTGCGCCTTCAAGGATTGTTACCTGTGTTCCGAAATTCGCATAAGCACCGCCAAGTTCAATTCCAATTACCCCGCCGCCAATAACAACGATTTTTTCAGGGATTTCTTGAAGAGAAAGTGCCCCTGTTGAATCTAGAACACGTTTTGAATATTTAAATGTTGGAAGCTCAATTGGACGTGAACCTGTTGCAATGATTGCATTTTTAAAGGTATACGTTTGCGCTGAGTTTTCATCCATAACACGGAGAGTGTTGGCATCAACAAAATATGCTTCACCACGTACAATATCAATTTTATTTCCTTTTAATAGACCTTCCACACCGCCAGTAAGTTTTTTCACTACACCGGCTTTAAATTCCTGTACCTTTGTAAAATCAACAGTTACATTCTCAGCTGTAATCCCAATTGAATCAGAATGCTTAGCTGTTTCATAACGGTGTCCTGCAGCAATCAATGCTTTAGATGGGATACATCCCACGTTTAAGCAAACACCGCCTAAATTTGCCTTTTCAACGATAGTCACTTTCTGGCCGAGCTGTGCTGCACGAATAGCAGCCACATACCCGCCAGGACCTGAGCCAATGACAATTGTATCTGTTTCGATTGGGAAATCTCCTACTACCATGTTTTATGCCTCCATTAACAATAGTTCAGGATCGTTTAATAAACGTTTAATATGATTTAACGCATTCTGGGCAGTTGCGCCATCAATGATGCGATGGTCAAAGCTTAATGATAATGTTAATACTGGAGCTGCAACAATTTCACCGTCTTTTACAATTGCCTTTTCCGAAATACGTCCAATGCCTAAAATAGCAACTTCTGGGTGATTGATAACAGGGGTAAACCATTGTCCGCCTGCTGATCCAATATTTGTAATTGTGCAGGAAGCCCCTTTCATTTCCTCAGAAGATAACTTGCCATCACGCGCTTTTGCAGCAAGCTCACTAATTTCATTTGAAATTGCAAACATAGATTTACGATCAGCATCTTTTACAACTGGTACTAAAAGACCCTTTTCAGTGTCTGCTGCTATACCAATATTGTAATAATGCTTTTGTATAATTTCTTGTGCGGCGTCATCAATTGATGTATTCAATACTGGGTATTCACGTAAAGCACTTGTTAATGCCTTCACTACATATGGAAGGAACGTTAACTTAATTCCTTTATTTGCAGCAACTTCTTTGAACTTTTTACGATGAGCTACAAGCTTTGTCACTTCAATTTCATCCATTAAAGTCACGTGTGGAGCTGTATGTTTTGAGTTTACCATCGCTTTTGCAATTGCTTTACGGATGCCGCTCATTTTTTCGCGAGTTTCAGGGTATTGCCCTTGTGGAATAACTTTTTGAACTGGAGCAGCTGCCACTTCTTCAGGTGCTGCCGTTGTTTCTTGTTCTTGAGCCACTGGTTGCTGGACTTGAACTCCCCCGCTTAAGAACGAATCAATGTCGGTTTTTAAGACCCGGCCATTATTACCGCTTCCCGCTACTTGCTGAATATCAACACCTTTATCACGAGCATATTTCCGAACAGAAGGCATCGCGATAATTCGGCGGTCAGATTTAGCACTTGTTTGAGTTTCGGCTTGATTTACTTCAGCTTCACCCGTTTTCTCTGGAGCTTGATCTGCGGGCTTATCATCTTCTTGATGTTCATCGCCTTTGAATTTTAAATTTTCATATCCAGGCGCATCAAATGTAATAAGAACTTGGCCAACAGTTGCAACAGTTCCTTCCCCGACTAAAATTTCTTCAACCGTTCCTTTAACAGGTGAAGGAATTTCTACAACTGCTTTATCATTCTGAACTTCGCATAATACATCATCTTCTTGTACTTTATCGCCTGCTTTAACGAACCACTTAACTATTTCCCCTTCGTGGATCCCTTCACCAATGTCAGGCAATTTAAATTGAAATGACATTTAGAATCATCCTCCTACACTAACAATATAAGGAAGGACAGAAGCTGGAAAGAAGAAAATCGGTATTTGTACCGATTTTCTATTACTTCCTTCATTCTCCCCTTCGAAAGAACATAATTACCTGCTTTTTAGAAAGTTAATACTTTCTTACCAGTTTCAATAATATCCTTATAGTTTGGAAGCCAAACTGTTTCAGCTTGCGGGAATGCAAAAACTGTATCCGGCGCTGCAACGCGAAGGACAGGAGCTTCAAGACTTAAGATTGCACGGTCATTTATTTCTGCTACAACATTAGCAGCAATACCAGCCTGTTTTTGAGCCTCTTGAACGACAATCGCACGTCCTGTTTTTTCAACCGATGCAATAATAGTATCAATATCAATTGGTGATACTGTACGTAAATCGATTACCTCTGCAGAATAGCCTTCTTTTTCCAATTCTTCAGCAGCCTTTAATGCTTCATGCACCATTGCTCCATACGTAATGATCGACAAGTCTTTTCCTTCACGCTTCACTTCAGCTTTACCTAATGGAATTGTGTACTCTTCCTCAGGTACTTCTTGACGGAAAGAACGGTATAATTTCATATGCTCAAGGAAAATGACTGGGTCATTATCACGAATGGCAGAAATTAAAAGCCCTTTTGCATCATAAGGTGTTGATGGAATGACAACCTTTACCCCAGGCTGTTGAGCCATTAACCCTTCCAAGCTGTCAGCATGCATTTCTGGAGTATGTACGCCTCCCCCAAAAGGTGAACGAATAGTCACAGGCGCATTATATCTCCCTCCAGAACGATAGCGCATACGTGCCAGCTGTCCAGAAATAGAATCCATTACTTCATATACGAATCCGAAAAATTGAATTTCAGGTACTGGACGGAAGCCTTGTAAGCTAAGACCAACCGCAAGGCCGCCGATTCCAGATTCAGCTAGAGGTGTATCAAATACACGCTCTTCGCCGAATTCATTTTGAAGGCCTTCAGTAGCACGGAACACGCCACCGTTTACGCCCACATCTTCTCCGAATACAAGAACATTCGGATCATTTTGCAATTCTGTGCGTAAGGCATCAGTAATTGCCTGAATCATTGTCATTTGCGCCATAGCTTACTTCGACTCCTTTTCTTTATATATTTCATATTGTTCTTTTAAGTTATAAGGCATTCCTGCTTCTTCATGCATGATTGAAATGAGATCAGTTACTTTTTGTTTAGGTGTATCATCTGCTTGTTTTATCGCAACTTTAATATCTTCTTTAGCTTTTTCAATTGTTTCATTTTCCATTTCTTCATTCCAAATTCCTTTATCCTCTAAGAACTTGCGGAAACGGACAAGCGGGTCTTTCTTTTCCCACTCATTATCAAGATCAGCTGTACGGTAGCGTGTAGGATCGTCTCCTGCCATCGTATGAGGACCATATCGGTAAGTTAGGGTCTCAATTAATGTTGGGCCTTCCCCATTGATTGCACGCTCACGCGCTTCTCGTACAGCCACATAAACAGCCAATGGATCCATTCCATCAACCTGAATTCCTGGAATTCCAGCTGCAACAGCTTTTTGAGCAAGTGTTTTAGCTGCAGTTTGTAAAGAAACTGGAGTAGAAATAGCGAATCTATTATTTTGAACAATAAAAATTGCTGGAGCCCCATAAGAACCTGCAAAGTTAATTCCCTCATAGAAGTCACCTTGCGAAGTACCGCCATCTCCTGTATAAGTCACAGCAACTGCTTTTGTTCCACGTTTTTTCATTCCTAGTGCTACCCCTGCTGCTTGAATGTATTGAGCACCGATAATAATTTGCGGAGCTATAACATTTACACCTTCTGGAATATTCCCACCCTCATAGTGTCCTCTTGACCATAAGAAAGCTTGAGATAATGGCAGACCATGCCAAATCATTTGCGGAACATCACGATACCCAGGAAGAATAAAATCTTCTTTCTCTAAAGCAAATTGGGAAGCTAATTGAGAAGCCTCTTGTCCTGCTGTTGGTGCATAAAACCCAAGTCTTCCTTGTCTATTTAAAGAAATAGAGCGTTGATCTAGTATGCGTGTATATACCATCCGACGCATTAATTCCTGAAGCTGCTCATCACTTAAATCAGGCATTGCAGATTCATTTACTACTTTTCCTTCCTCATTAAGAATTTGAAACGTTTGAAATTGTTCTTCAACATTTTCAAGCTGCTTCTTAACATCTAATTGTGCCAATCTTGTATTAGAAGCCATACGAGTCACCCTTTCCATTATTTTAAAAGAGACTTAATAATATGAGTACAATACAATTTCTAGATTGCCCAAAACTAAGTTAAAATAGAAAGCCAAAGCAGAGTGAATTGTATTTGGTAAAAAAAGAAAATATTCAGAAATAAATAATTGCCTAGATTCCCTGCTTCATTAGGTTTCCATTTTCTTAAGTTTATAACTTCTATTGTTGTTAACTCATATTCTATCTTATTC
>NZ_JBALPC010000091.1:0-4901 GCF_036965225.1 Bacillus sp. JJ1474
CTTTAAAGCCACCCTTCTTTCATACTAGGACGAATGGCATCATAACTATTCAACAATATACGGGTGATCGAGCACATCGTAATTAACATCTTTGTGCTCAATCTCGTTTCCTTCTCTAAACACAGTTTCAAAAAAGCGGGAAGCTGGCTTTGCTAACTCTTTATAATATTCACTAAACAAGGATGCTGCATGACTGCCCAACCATTTATCAGGAAGCAGCTCCTCAGGCAGTCCCGGATCAACAAACAAAAATTTTCTATATTCATGAACGAGCTTAGCCCTTTCTACAAAGCATTCAGCATCGGACATTTGTCCCTTTTGTA
The DNA here is from genome assembly GCF_036965225.1 of Bacillus sp. JJ1474. Classification (NCBI taxonomy): domain Bacteria; kingdom Bacillati; phylum Bacillota; class Bacilli; order Caryophanales; family Bacillaceae; genus Bacillus; species Bacillus sp. JJ1474. The sequence goes on from NZ_JBALPC010000091.1 coordinate 324, forward strand.
TTTTATTTTTATCAATGATGTATTTCTGACTATATTCGGAAATAAACAATTGATACTTGGAATTAATGTCCTCGAGGTTCCAGCTCTTCTCAACTAAACGAAAATTATCATGTGGCCCTTCATATTTGGCGATAAAGAAATCGACATAATGACTGATATCATATTTATCAATGATTTCATTAACTTGTTTTTCGAGATTATTTGCCGAAATCCAGCAGCTATTAGATAAGGAGCCAAATCCGCTCCATACTAATTCTTTTCTAAGTTCATCCCTTACTGTCCGAATTTCCTCTGGAATGGTGTACATGAATATTCTCCACTGTCCATCCCACTTTTCCGGCATAAGTTTAAATATCCTTTTAGCCGCTTCATCAATCCTCTTTTGACCACGATTTGTTAAAGAATAATAGCTTTTATTGCCGATTTTATCGGACTGAACCCAGCCTTGCTTATTCATCCTAGAAATAGCTGCCCGAACAGATTGATCATTATGACCAAATTCACTTAATAACCGAATTAAACTTCCAATCCAAATTTTACTGCCATAATGTGATATATAGTCTCCATATAAAGTAAAAATCATTGATCTAGTATTCAAGTACCTTCAATCCTCACTTCATTTCATATAGAAAGAATGTCGAAATAATTACGTTATGAAGTAATTCTACTATATAAAATGAAATATTCATAACATTTTAAATCCTAGCATTATGTTATATTCTCTATCTCCCCTTGAAATTCGGCCTTCTTTTTTCCTGAAAAGCCTTCATGCCTTCTTTTTGATCTTCAGTTGAAAATAATAAATAGAAATTTTTTCTTTCAAAATCCATGCCTTCTTCAAGAGGGACATCTACCGCTTTCAGCACCGATTCCTTTATTAAGCGAATAGATATCGGTGCTTGATTGGCTATATGTCTAGCCATTTTTAATGTTTCTTCCATTAGAACCTCACTAGCAAAAAGTTGGTTGACTATCCCAAAATGGAGAGCTTCTTTTGCCAAGATTCTTTTTCCAGTAAAAAGCCATTCCATCGCCTTTGTTTTACCAGCTAGCTTTGTTAACCGCTGCGTTCCTCCTGCACCAGGCATAACACCAAGATTTACTTCGGGAAATCCGAATTCCGCATCCTCTGCGCCGTAAAGAAGATCGCAGCATAGGGCAAGTTCAAAACCCCCGCCAAGAGCAAACCCCTGGACAGCTCCAATTATTGGCTTCTTTATCATGGCCAATCGGTCCCAATCCTTGAATTGATTGCGCAGCTCAAAATCGATTGCATCGTCATTAGCCATTTCTTCGATATCAGCTCCAGCAGCAAATGCCCTTCCTTTGCCGGTCAATATGATGACTTTGACATCATCATTTTCTTCAAATTCTTCCATAACAGTTAGAATTTCTGATACCATTTTGCGATTAATTGCGTTAAGTACCTTTGGACGATTTAAGGCTATGAATCCTAGCTTTCCTTCAATGGCAGCTTCAATAAATTCATAGTCATTACCCATCTACGCTTTCACCAATCATTAATGTAATTAAATCACCTGCAAATTTCATTGCATCTTTGCCTGATGCCTTCCCTTCATCGGTTCTCATCGCCGATTGAAGTGACTCTAGACTGTCATAATGCATTTCACACATGAGGTAATACTTCCCTTCCCCACCCATTGGACTGCCTACAATTCTAGTAACCTCCATTTTGCGAAGGCCAGGGATTTTTTCCGTAAGAGGAGCGTGTGTTTCAAAGTAATGCTTATCAAAAGCTTCTTTGTTTTCAGGATGCTTGTATAATGCGATAAGTTTTGCCATTTTACTTTCTTCCCTTCAATTTGTATTTATATTGTTGAAACAGGTTTCATAGCTTCGAAAGGGTTTTTGCAAGTCCTGCAGTAAAGAATGCTGCGACAGGCAGTTGGCCCAAAGAGATTGTCTAGAGTTGTATAGTTGGAGTCGCAAAACGGGCAATTCACTTGCCACTCTCCAGTTTCGCGGATATGTTTTGGAGGAGGGGCAATTCCGAATTCTTTTAAATCCTCTCTCCCCTTTACTGTAATTCGGTCTGACGTCCATGGTGGGTGGTAAATGAATTGTACATCAATTAGCTCAAAAGCAAATTGAGATTTAATTTCTGCTACTACGTTGTGACGGATAATTTCAAGAGCTGGGCAGCCCATAAAGGTTGGAAGCAACTCAATTGTTACGGAAGAGCCATCCACTGTCACTCTTTCTACCATCCCTAAATCAACGATCGAGATGGAGTCTATTTCAGGATCCTTTACTTGATGCAGCACTTTAATAATATTGTCTACAGAGGTATTTATTTTCTTCATATACAATCAATCCTTCTTCCTACCAAGTAGCTGTGGGATCTGCATGATATACTTCAGATAGAATGGCTAAAGCAGTGTCGAGTTCCTTAAGATGTTCTCCAATACGTCCATTCCCACTCTTCATTCCGAACGAATCTGGCATCGGCAAATTGATAGCTTCAAAGATTGGAAGCATAGAAGCCCTCCATTTGTGCTTCAATATTTCTTCATCTTCAATTAATCCTAATTTTGACATATCACTCCCGAGTGGTCCTAAAGTCAATACACCTTCGAAATCAGCGAATACCTTAGCAACAGCAGCTTCCATTCTTTTTCTTGCCTCACCCCCAGCATTCATTAATTGCACAAACCATGTTTTCCAATGCAAAAGATGATAGAAGAGCTCCATATTAACATTGAGTGCCATATGAGCAAGTGGTTGATAAGTTGAATTTTTCAGTGAGTCCATGCGGATTTTCTTTGCCTGTACGTAGAAGTAATTTCTAACAACTGCAAATGCAAAATCGTACTGGGGCTTGGATAAATAGTGGCCAGGACCATTAACCATTTCAAGCAAAACAGCATTTCTTCGGTCCTTAGCTTTTCGTGAATGCGCTAATTCATCAACACTGCCTTCACCAAGCTCTTCTAGAAGCTGATAAAACATCGCCGCATGCCCCATTGTATCTTGGCTAATGGAGGAAAAGGCAACGTCCTCCTCAATATGAGGAGCAAGGCCAAGCCATTCCGATCCTCGGTAGGCGAGTATGAAATCATCATCAGCGAGCTGGTATAAGAGTGCTGTTAATGAAGATTTATATGCAGGATCCAGTGATGAAATATCAGTCTTGTTCACTCTTTTTCAATCCTCCCCATGACAAAATTTCCTTTTCATCAAGCATTGCTTGTTCATACTGACGCCATTTTTTTCTTAAATAGCCGTATCCCTTCGTATTTCGATAATCTTTATTATCAAGCCGCATCAATGTCTGCTTTTCCTCAAGAGACATTTTTCGAATATCCAAGCTTTTTATTACCCAAATATCTGCTACCGGCTCCCTCCGCATAAAGTTTTCCTGTGCCATAACTAATGCAAGCTCTTGATTTGGAGCAAGCAAGGAAAACTGATATTGTAATGGGGAGGTGTCCGTCCTTTTACTGAAAACCTCGAATTCCTGGTAAAATCCTCCACTGCTCAAAGGCTCTCCTCCAATCTAATTTCTTCATAAATTCAATGATTTACATTTGCCAGCGCATCACGGACCCACTGATTTTCAACATAAGTTGTTTGCCGCAATTCCAAACGTTCCTTTGATTTCGGGCCTTTATTCCTGACAATTTCTTTAAACCGGTCCCAGTCAGGCTGCTTATAAACCCATTTTCCCTGCTCTTTATCAAAATGCATCGTTTCATCCGGGATTGTTAATCCAAGAGAAATGACTCTAGGAATGTATTTCGAAAAGAAATCCTGTCTCAGTTGTTCATTCGTTTTGGTTCGAATTCGATATTTAATTGTAATGTCTTGCTTAGAAGTTCCAGTCGTTGATGCATTTGCCGGACCGAAGAACATCAGGAGGGCATCCCACCATCTATTAATGGCACCTTGAACCATCTCTCTTTGTTCCTTTGTTCCTTCAGCCAATGCCATAATGATGGACTCGCCATGCTGGGCATGGAAAACTTCCTCTGCACAAATTCTTTTCAACGCTCTTGCATAAGGCCCATATGAAGCATCTAGCATATTGGTTTGCGAAATGATGGCTGCACCATCAACAAGCCAGCCAATTAATCCTGCATCTCCCCATGTCGGGGCTTCCATATGAAACACATTATGAAATTTCAGCCTTCCGTTAAATAAATCGTGCATAATATCTTCACGGGTTTTACCGAAAGGCTTCATTAAATCTTCTGCAACTCTTAATAGCAGCTGCCCGTGTCCCATTTCATCCTGTACCTTTGCCATGATCCCAAGCTTTCTTTTTAATGAAGGTGCTTTCGGAACCCATTCCTTTTCAGGCAACGCCCCCATAATTTCACTAATTCCATGCATTGAAATTAATTTAATCAGCGTTATACGATATTCGTCAGGCATCCAATCATCTGCTTCAATTTTTTCACCATTGTTGATACGATTCATGAAGTGCTCGTATTTCTCCTCATCTGTTAAGTGCTCGTTAAAAATCGTTATTGACAAATTACTCACCCCCAAATTTTAATAACGTTTTAATTACTTCATACAATTTACTTAAAAATTAAAATAGATCCTTTAAATAAT
>NZ_JBALPC010000092.1:0-26331 GCF_036965225.1 Bacillus sp. JJ1474
CTATAAGATAAAGTGTGTCACTTTCTGTAATCAAAAAGATAGAAATTTCCACTATTCCTTTCGAATTTTGTCAATATTTAGCTTTTCACAAACTAGACACTTTTGGTCTAAAAAAGTGTGATTCAAATCACACTTTCGAATTCTTTATTCCACTATAATGACGATGATAATAGAGTAAAGGGGTTTTTCAGAATGTTAGATCAAAAAACAATTGATATTATTAAGAGTACAGTTCCAGTTCTTGAACAGCATGGAGAAGAAATCACAAAAAAATTCTATGAATTAATGTTCGGCAATCATCCAGAATTATTAAATGTTTTTAATCACGCTAATCAAAAGCAAGGCAGACAGCAAAAAGCGCTTGCAAATACTGTCTATGCCGCTGCGAAATATATCGATCAATTAGAAGCGATTGTCCCTGTAGTAAAACAAATAGCCCATAAGCACAGATCTTTAGGAATATTGCCAGAGCAATATCCAATAGTAGGAAAACATTTGCTATTAGCCATAAAAGCAGTATTAGGTGAGGCTGCTACAGATGAAATCATTAGTGCATGGGAAAAAGCCTATGGAGTTATTGCCGATGCATTTATTAATGTAGAAAAGGATATGTATGATAAGGCGGGCAAACAGCAAGGGGGCTGGGAGCTTTTCAGAGAATTTAAAATTGAAAAAATCGTAAAGGAAAGTGATGTTATTACCTCCTTTTACTTTACACCAGTCGATGGAGAGCCTATCGCTGAATTTATTCCCGGACAATACATTAGTATTAAATTAAATAATATACCTAACGAACAATACACACATATTCGTCAATATAGCCTATCTCAATCACAAGATAAATCGTTCTATCGCATATCAGTTAAGAGAGAGGATCCAATTGGAAATAAACCTGCTGGAATCGTTTCAACTTATTTGCACAATAATGCCAAGGTTGGCGACATCATTGAAATCAGTGCGCCTGCTGGTGATTTTGTATTAGAGGAACAAACAATTCGGCCAACCGTTCTGCTTAGCGGTGGGGTAGGCATCACACCGATGCTTTGCATGCTCCATCAACTAGCTGATAAACAACAAGAAACTACCTTTATCCATGCAGCTATTAATGGAAATGTTCATGCGTTTGTCAATGAAGTCAAGCAAATAACCGAGAAAAGTGAATTAGTAAGAAGCTATTACTGCTATGAAAAACCAACTGCTCTTGACAAAGAAAATGGGCTCTATAGTAAAGAAGGCTATATTACTTCTGATTGGTTAAATAAAGTAATCAATAACAAAGATGCTATTGTTTATATGTGCGGTCCCGTCGGCTTTATGCAAGCTATGTATGAAGCATTAATGAAAGCAGGCATCAAAAAGGAAAATATCCGCTATGAATTCTTCGGACCGGCCATGGAATTAAAAGAGTCTCAAACTGTTTAAGTTAATAAACAATAAAAAGGCATGACTCTCTTTAACAGAGGTCATGCCTTTATTCATTGACATACAATTATCTTCTACGATTTCTATTTCTTAAAAATGTAGGGATGTCTAATGCATCATCAGTTTGTTGAGTATAATTATTTCTTACGGGTTCATGAGAAACTTCTTCTCTTTTTGGTTCACGTTTAACTTGATTTATTGCAGGTTTTGGTTGTCCAAAAGTTGGCCTAGAAGACGGTTTTGGCTGGGGAATTTCTTCATTAAAGCCAGTAGCAATTACTGTAACGACAATCTCATCATTTAGGTTTTCATTAATAACCGAGCCAAAAATCATATTAACATCCTGATCAGATGCAGTTGCAACAATATCTGCTGCTTCTTGTACCTCATAAAGACTTAAATTCGTTCCGCCAGTAATATTCATTAGTACACCTTGAGCGCCATCAATAGATGTTTCTAATAACGGAGAGGAGATGGCTTTCTTCGCAGCCTCAGCAGCACGGTTCTCTCCAGCAGCAACACCAATTCCCATTAATGCTGATCCTTTGCTGGACATAATTGTTTTAACATCCGCGAAATCTAGGTTAATTAGTCCAGGCACTGCAATTAAGTCAGAGATACCTTGTACACCTTGACGGAGCACATTATCAGCCTCACGGAAAGCTTCAAGCATTGGCGTACTTTTATCTACGATTTCTAATAAACGATCATTAGGTATGACAATCAATGTGTCAACAGCTTCCTTCATAGAAGCAATACCGCCCGCAGCTTGTGTAGAACGCTTTCGTCCTTCAAAGGTAAACGGACGTGTGACAACTCCAACAGTTAATGCCCCAAGATCTCGTGCAATTTGAGCGATTACAGGCGCAGCACCTGTTCCTGTCCCTCCACCCATACCGGCAGTTACAAAAACCATATCTGCTCCTTTAAGAGCTTCTTCAATTTGCTCTTTACTCTCTTCAGCAGCCTTCTTACCGACCTCAGGGTTAGCACCTGCACCAAGTCCACGGGTGAGCTTTCCGCCAATTTGCATTTTCACTTCTGCTTTAGATAAATTTAGTGCCTGAGCATCCGTGTTAACTGCAATAAATTCTACACCTTGTACACCATGTTCAATCATTCGGTTAACCGCGTTGTTACCACCGCCGCCAACGCCGATGACTTTAATAGTTGCCAATGAATCTAAATTAGTATCAAATTCCAACATGACAAATCCTCCTAATTCGACGATATCCCATAGAACACCATTTTTACGAATAATTTTTTAAAAGGCAAAGTGTATAGACGCCATTTATACTAAGTAAATAATTCATTGATTTATTAAATTATATTAAAATTGATAAATAGCATTTTTGCCTTTTTAGCCACTATTCGAAAAAGTATCCGAGGAACTTCTTCACTCTTGATGTAATTTTTTCTTCCGGTTGTTTTTCCGGCTTTTTTGGTTGCGGTTGTTTTGGAACACGCTTTTCTTTTACTTCTGGTGCATGGACGGGTGCTCCGCCCATTGCCATTTTTCTGCCTTGAATCTTCGCATTTTTATATGCAAATTTAATTAGTCCTACTGCAGTCGTAAATTGTGGCTCCCTTACACCGATATAATCTGGTATGGCGATTCGAACCCGATTTTGAAAAATGACTTGGGCTAACTCAAGGATCCCTTGAGTGTTCGCGACCCCACCTGTAAGAACGAATCCTCCAGGCAAGTCTTGAGAGCCTAGCCTTCTCACTTCATTTTGGATCAAGTCAAAGATTTCTTCCATACGTGCTTCAATGATATCAGAAATTTCCAGCTGATTAAATTGCTGGTGCTGGTCACTCCCAATTATCGGTACACTGAAAACCTCTTCTTCTGATGCATGGTCATAAAAAGCATATCCATACTTGGTTTTTATCTTTTCAGCATCCTCAGTTGATGTGCGGAGACCGATTGATAAATCCTTTGTGATATGGTCTCCCCCTACTGGAAGAACACTTGTAGCTTTTAAATTACCCTGTTCAAATATGGCTATTGTTGTTGAACCACCGCCAATATCAATTAGGGCTACACCGAGATTCTTCTCATCCTTTGACAATGCGTAAGCACCAGCTGCCAAAGGCTGAAGTGTAATGTCAAGTATTTCAAGACCCGCACGTTCAACACAACGTAATGAATTATGTAAAATGGTCTTGGATCCAGTAATAATGGTGCCTTCCATTTCAAGACGTACCCCTATCATTCCACGCGGATCATTAATTTCATCTAAACCATCAACAATAAATTGTTTCGGAATGACATCGATTATATCTCTTTCCGGCGGAATAGAAACCACTTGGGCTGCATCAATGACTCTAGCTACATCATCATCTGAAATTTCCCTGTTTTCACTTGAAACTGCAACTACTCCATGACATGGCTGGAGCATAACATGGTTGCCAGTGATGCCAACTATTACACTTGTAATTTCCATTCCTATCATTCTTTCAGCCTGTTCAATTGCCTTTCTAATTGAATGAACCGTTTCATCTATATCAACAATGGCTCCCTTTCTTAAACCTTCAGATTGCACACTGCCGACACCAATAATATTTAAAGAGTCGTTGACCATTTCCCCTATGATAACTTTTACGCTGGATGTACCGATGTCAAGACTTACATATATTTCATTGTTGTTCATTCTATGGCACCTCCTTTTGCTATTCCCGCTTTATTCTAAATTAATTTGCTAATATTAAATAATTCGGCAAAACTAGCAATTTCCCTTTATAAAAATTAATTTTTTTCAGTTTTTTCACGGCTTACAGACCATTTTGTCAATAATATTCTTCTTATCACAGCTATATTTTGGAATAATCTAACTCCAAATGCAAATACTGCCGCTAAATATAAGTCTACACCAAGATGAACACCTAGAAAAGCCAAACTTGCAGCAAGCAAAATATTAAAAAAGAAACCGGAAACAAAAACCTTTTCATCGTATATGTTCTGAAGCTGAGCACGTATTCCTCCAAATAACGTATCTAATGCGGCAAGTACAGCAATAGATAAATAATTGGAATACTCCTCTGGAATTTTCACTTCGGTAAATAAACCTAGAATAACACCTATTATTAATCCTAATAAAGGAAGCCACATATTATGAATTGCCTCCTTTGTCTGTGTTCACTGGTTCCATATCTCTTATCCTTATTGTATTTTCATACGCGGGTATTGTAATAATTCCCTCCGGCTTTTGAACTTTCACCCTTAGATTATCAATAAAAAATTCGTCAGCAGATTTTGATACTTGCATCCGTTTAAACAGTTTGTCAGCGGATTTTGCGTCTTCAGCGATCACCTTGATCTCGATTGGCAATCGATTGAGGGAATGCCCGTCAACCTTTGTTTCTCCGTTTATATCTCTAATTACCGTTGTATTAATGAGGCGCTGACCATCAATTGATATGTGCATTGCATTATACATATTTAATTCATTAATTAGTCTTTTTAATAAATCGGGAGAAACAGTTGATACAGGCTTGCCAACTAAAAGTTCTTCATATACTGGCTCAATATTTAAGATGATCCCATTTCCTTGTACCTTCGTTAACCCTGCTTCTGCTTTTAGTTCACCAAGAGTTTCCCTCAAAATTTGTTCTTTGCTTTGCTTTAGTTCAGTTTCGTACTTGGCAATCTTTTCTTCATTTGATCGTACTTCACGAATTAGTTTGATCTGGAGCTCATTTTCCTTCATGACATCTTCCCTAAGCTGCCAAGTATCTCGAGTATCACGTACAACGGGCTCTTTAACCGTTCGAAATTGAATAGCTACCATAAATCCAATGACAATCGTTATAAGTGTGAAATTTATATTTTTTTTGAATTTGTCCACGTTTTTTACCACCTAACTTTCCAACCTAATTTAAAAATGTGGACGATTTTTGAAACAATTATACATACTGTTATATTAGCTTCCTAACAAAGGCTCCAACATAATATCGGCTTTTTTTTCAAGAGTAAATAGAATATTATCATTGACTAATGAATCCTTTACTCCGCCTGTTAAATTCAAAGCTGAGGCTAAAACATCAGCATCGCCAATAGCGGAAATGACGAAGGGTGCTGGATGCTGATAGCCGTCAACTTCTATAACCGGCCCATTACAGAGAATATATGAATTATGGGCTAGCCTTTGTCCGTTAATAGCAATAGCAGAAGCACCAGATATATATAATTCATTTATTACCTTAAACACATGATGTTCATGAACAATATAATTATTAACATTCACTTCTTCAGGATTATAATCCCCATCTGCCAGCGTTACTTCAACACCTTGCCCTTTTACTTTAACCTTGCCTAAATACATTCTATACTTTTCTGCATCTTCAGCGAGATTGAAGTAAACCTGTGCTTCTTGTGACATCTCCTTCTCGATTTCACGCACTCTCTCTTGCTTTTCATTTAATTCTTTTTGTAATGAGCGGTTTTTTTCCTCTAATTGAACTAATTGATTCCGTAATTCTAAATCTCTTTCCCATTGTTTTCCTGTTATAGCTGTGTTCTCACCTTCGCTTTGAGTTTGATGATATGAAAAAGCAATGATATAGCCTAATACAAGAAAAACAAGAGAAAAAATAACATGATTACCCGTCACTTTCAATTTCTTCTTCAAGCTGTTCAGCTCCCTCTTGTTCATAAGCTTTGAAATAAGAGCCGACTTCCAAATCAATAATGCCTTTTTTATTAGGGTCCAATTGGCTAATAATTGAAGGGTAGTGTGACATTTTTTCTGAAAAGCTTTTGACTGTAGCACTTACTTCAAATCCATCATTCATATAAAGAGTCAGATTATACGTATCTGTTTTCTTTGGGGTATGGTGAATTTCAGAAATAGAATTTAATACCACCTCTGGAAGCACTTCAAGCTCATTAATCATTCCATTAAGTTCATTACCTTCAGAAAAGCCAATGAGTATAGGCGCAGTTGCGGGGATTTCAGCAGTTTTACTCTTTTTAAGAACTTTCCCATTTTCAAGAACCGGCAAATAGCTTTTATCTTTCATTATGTAGGCGATACGCTTATATTCACTTATTGTCATTCTAACGGTATTAGGCAAATTGATCTTAACATTTGCGGATTTTATCTCTGGAAGCTCTTCAAGTTTGCTCTTTATAGCACTTTCATCTACTTTCCAAATATTTATTTTCTCGGAAAGACCTGACAGAGAAATCAATTCTTCTTGGCTGTATGTGGAGCTGCCTAAAACTTCGATTTTATGTATATGGCTTAAGGGAGATTGGAAATAAATGATAAAAGAAATAAGCGTGAAAAATAACAGCAGCAAAAAAATCAGTCTTCTATTAGCTTTTTTTCGCCTTTGTTGTTTTAGCTTTGGAATTCGGTCCTCAAGAGAAACAACATTTCCTTTTTCCATATCATTCACCTCAAGTATCACACATAATCTTTCAAATAACCCAATATAAATCAAAATAAATAAAGGAAGACTTGTCCTTTTTCATAAAAACCAAATTTATAAATGGGAAAACAAACGGCACGAATAGACATGCCGTCTTTCCAAAGTGAATACTGACCTTAGTCCTAGAGTACAATTATACCATAATAAATAGCCGTAGTAAGGATTTTTTCCCGTTACTTTCGACCGATTATTTCTACTTCGGTTTCTATTTTAATCGCAAATCTTTCATAAATTTCATCTTTTATGTGCTGAATCAATGCCAGGACATCAGCAGCTTTTGCATTTCCTGTGTTGACAATGAAATTTCCATGCATATCTGATACTTTAGCTCCCCCGATGGAAAAGCCTTTTAATCCTGCATCTTCAATCAGCTTACCCGCATAATTAGGCAGGGGATTTCTAAAAATACTGCCTGCACAAGGAAAATTCCATGGCTGTGTTTCTTTCCGGTAATCCTTATTTCTTTGCATTTCTTCAAAAATTTTGTCTTTATCTCCGGGCTGTAATTGAAAGACGGCTTCAATGACAATGCCAGGGCGTTTTTTCTGTAAAACGGATGTTCTATAGGAAAATTCCATTTCCTCATTAGATAGCCATTCTACCTTCCCGTCTTCAAAAAGAATGTGGGCTTTTGTTAATATGTTAGAAATATCAGAACCATGAGCACCAGCATTCATATAAACAGCCCCACCGACTGAACCAGGAATACCACTTGCAAATTCAAGACCTGAAAGTCCCTTTCTGCTTATTTGTGTGGAAAGACTGACGATTGAATATCCACCGCCAACCTTTAGCTCTGATCCGTTAATTTCCATATGTGACAAACCTGATCCAAGTTTAATGACTGCGCCTTCTATACCTAAATCTGATATTAGCAAGTTAGACCCTCTTCCAATTGCTGTCCATCCTACTTTATATTCATGAAGGAGCTCAACTGTTTTTATTATATTTTCGACAGATGAAGGCTCAATAAACAAATTGGCTGGTCCGCCTATTTTCATAGTTGTATGATTAGCTAAAGGCTCTTGTTCTTTTATTTTTCCAATGTTTAATTCATTTAGCTTGTCAATTAATTCGTTCATATTTACCTCCCTTTCTTTTTAAATTCAATTCTAAATTTAATTTATAGACCATTTTATGCAGTTATTTCTTTTAGGCTACTTTCCCCTCTTCGTAACGAGTTCTTCCATTAGCCTGTAAAGCCTATTAGCCGCATCAGGAATCCCTAATTTCTTTGAGGATTTTTTCATGTCCTTTAACTTTACTTCATCCATTAAGATTTGGTCCATTAACTCAACAAGCTTCTTCCCTGTCAGATCCTTTTCCAATAACAATTCAGCTGCTCCATGATCACTTAATGATCTAGCATTCTTTTCCTGATGGTTATTTGTAACATAAGGACTAGGTATTAGAATACTAGGGATCCCAAGTGAGGTTAATTCAGCGAGGGTTGTAGCTCCTGCTCTAGCAATTGTTAAATCTGTTCCTGCAAGAATTTCTGGCATATTATGTATAAACGGTTTAATGATTACATTTTCAGGATTTCCAATCAATTCAACTTCATTTTGAACTTCATCAAAATGAACATCACCAGTCACATACAATATTTGATATGGCTTTTCACCAAGTTCCGCCAATGATTTTAGAACTGCTTCATTAATAGGTTTTGCACCCCGGCTCCCACCTACGATTAATACAACGGGGACATTTGTTTTTAACCCAGCGGATAGCCGCCCTTTAATTCCATCTTTCCCAATAACCTCTGAAGCACGCGGATTTCCGGTTAACTCGACTTTTTCATGCGGAAAATATTTACTTGCTTCTTCAAAGCAAACAGCAATTCGATCGACATATTTGCTTAGAAATTTATTTGTTAAACCAGGTACACTATTCTGCTCATGAATGATCGTTGGGATACCTAGCTTTGCTGCAGCATATACAACTGGCCCGCATACGTATCCTCCTGTACCAATTACAACATCTGCATTAAATTCTCTAAGCATTTTCTTACTATCCTTAACACCTTTTAAAAAACGGAAAATAGTTTTTACATTTTCTAATGAAAGCTTTCTTTTAAATCCAGTAATATGTATTGATGATTTAAACGGAATATTTTCTCTTGGGACAAGTTTACTTTCTAAACCGCTTACTGTTCCAATATATAAAAACTCTGCATCCTTATTATCCTTTTGTATTTCTCTTATGAGAGCAAGAGCTGGATAAATATGCCCACCAGTTCCGCCGCCGCTAATTGCTATTTTCATGTGCTCACCTCAAAGCAGAGTGTATTGATTTATTTTCTTGCCGTGGTGACCCCCGTTCGGCTCACACACCCTATTCTACTATATAAAAACTAATGATTATAATGGGATATCATAATGACATGTAAATGTAATAAATTTCAGTGGATTTTATTCATTTTCATCTAACCGTAATAAAAATACTATACGATAGACAAAACAAAAAGAAACCCTGTAATCAGGGTCAAAAAATTAATATCTTGAATATCGGCTAATATTTAACAAAACACCGATTGCTAAAAGCATAAGTGTTAAGGATGATCCGCCATAGCTTAAGAATGGAAGGGTAATCCCAGTAACGGGCATGAGTCCAATGACAACCCCGATATTAATCATGACCTGGATAGCGATCATAGCAATAATACCAACCGCTAGGAAACTGCCAAATAGGTCAGGAGCTCCGAGGGCAATCCTAATTCCTCTCCATAATAATAAAGAAAACAATAAAATTACAAACGATCCGCCAATAAACCCAAGTTCTTCCGAAAGAATGGCAAATATGAAGTCTGTTTGCGGTTCTGGGAGATAGAAGAATTTTTGTCTGCTCTGTCCTAGGCCTAATCCAAATAACCCACCTGGCCCTATTGCATATAAGGATTGAATAATTTGAAATCCGCTTCCCAATGGGTCTTCCCATGGATCCAAAAAAGACGTTATTCGTTTGATCCGATATGGAGCAGATAAGATCAAGGCTGCAAATCCTCCAAGCCCCAGTAAACCAAGACCGAGAAAATGGCTAATTCTCCCCCCTGCAATGAATATCATAACAAGACAAGTTCCAACCATGACGGTCCCCGTTCCTAGATCGGGCTGCAGCATGATTAATCCAAAAGCCAAAAACACAATCCCTAATGAGGGAATTAATCCTTTTGTAAATGACGTTATTAGTTTTTGGCGCTCAGATAAGTATTTTGCGAGAAAGGCAATCATCGCAAGCTTCATAAATTCCGATGGCTGAATCGAAAAAGCTCCGACCCCTATCCAGCTCCTTGAACCATTCCTAACATTTCCAATTCCTGGTATGAGAACAAGTATTAAAAGGACAAAACAAATGATGACTATAACCTTTGCCCAAGTTCTCCAAGTCCAGTAATCGACATTCATAATAAAAAACATCGCGGCTATCCCTACCCCTGCGAACAGCAGCTGTCTCTTAGCAAAGAAAAAAGAATCATCAAATTTATACTCTGCCCAAATAGCGCTAGCACTATATACCATCGTTAATCCAACTGAAAGCAATGTTAAAGTTACGATGATTAAAATCAAATCGGGAGTCGTTCTTTTTGTTGGCAACACAAAACACCTCGAATGCTAGTTTTAGGGCCGTGTAAAAAACGAAGCAATTTTTGCGAAAGATGACTCCCTAAGCTGTTTTTTCCTTTTTCGCGTACAAGCCCTCACTTAAGCATATGCACCGCTTGTATAAAAATGTCTCCCCTAACCTCAAAAGTTTTATATTGATCCCAGCTCGCACAAGCTGGCGATAATAATATCACGTCTCCCAGTTCAGATAACTGATAGGCTACAGGAACGGCTTTTTCCACATTATCGACATGCAAAATGTTTTTTATTCCTGCTTTAATGGCAGCTCTTTCAATTTTTGGGGCTGTTTGCCCAAAGGTTACTATTGCCTTTACGTTTTTGAAGTAAGGAGTGAGTTCATCAAATTCATTCCCACGGTCCAAACCGCCCGCAAGAAGAATAATAGGTTCATGAAAAGCGGAAATAGCATTTTGAGTTGCTAAAATATTCGTTGCTTTTGAATCGTTATAAAATTTTCTGCCCCCAAATTCTCTAACATACTGCAAGCGATGCTTAACACCTATAAATGTACGAAGTACTTTTGAAATTGCCTCGTTATCAACTGATGAAAGCTTGGCCGCAGCAATAGCAGAAAAAATATTTTCTAAGTTATGAGCACCCGGCAACACGATTTCCTTTGTCTCAATAATTCTTTCGTTATTAAAGTAAATCCAGCCGTTTTCATGATAAACACCAGAATTTAATTTACTTTTAACTGAAAACGGAATGATTGTGGCATTTGACTGTGCAGCGACCTCCAACACTTCATCCTGCTCAGCATTTACGATAAAATAATCATCATTCGTTTGATTTTTAGTAATATTTGCTTTCGCTTGAACATAATCATTTCTTGTCCCATGATAATCAAGGTGAGCATCGTAAAGATTTGTTAAAATAGCAATTTTCGGTTTAAATTCATTTATACCCATAAGCTGAAAAGAAGACAATTCGATAACAATTGTATTTTCCCTAGTTGCCTCCTGTGCTACATCGGATGCTACTGTACCAATATTGCCTGCAATTAAAGGAAGCTTCCCGCCTTCCTTCAGCATTTCATAAATAAGTGTGGTAGTTGTTGTCTTCCCATTTGTCCCTGTGATCCCAATAAGCGGGGCTTCAGAAATTTGATAGGCAAGCTCAACCTCTGTAATAATAGGTATCTCCTTTTCAATTGCCCCTACAATCATTGGATTATGATAAGGAATCCCCGGATTTTTCACGATAAGCTCAAAACCCTCTTCAAGGAGTCCTATAGGATGCTCTCCACATATAACAGTAATTCCTTCTTCTAGCAGACTTTGTGCCTCCAGATTTTCGGAAAGTGGTTTGTAATCATTTACGGTTACAAAAGCACCGAGTTTATGTAAAAGAGAAGCAGCAGCAACCCCACTTTTTGCTAATCCTAATACTAATATTTTTTTATGACGATAGCGATTGATCTGTTTCAATTACATCCACACCTCAATATAGATTCCAAGAATTGCGCAAAGCAGGCCTACAGCCCAAAAGGTCACCACTACTCTCCACTCAGACCATCCAATTAGCTCATAATGATGATGTAATGGACTCATCTTAAAGATCCTTTTACCTGTTGTTTTAAATGAAATCACCTGTAAAATAACAGACAAAGTTTCGATTACAAAAACGCCGCCAATAATAAGTAAAATGATTTCAAGCTTTGTTAATATAGCAATTGTAGCAATAGCTCCACCAAGTGCTAGGGAGCCGGTATCCCCCATAAATACTTTGGCAGGATGAGCATTGAAAACGAGGAACCCTAGCACAGCACCTGCCACCGCTACAGAAAAAATGGCAATTTCAAATTGTGATAAACTCCAAGCCAAAACAGCAAACGCTCCAAAAGCGATTGCAGCTGTTCCAGATAAAAGACCATCCAAACCATCTGTAAGATTCACAGCATTGGAAAAGCCAACTAGCCAAAATATGATAAAGAAAACATACATCCAGCCTAAATCAAAAGAAAGATTTGTTAATGGAATATGAATGACTGTTGAAAAATCGTTTTGCTGAAAAACAAAATAAAAAATAATTGAAATAATAATTTGCCCTAATAACTTCTGTATTGAAGTCAATCCTAGATTCCTTTTCAAAGCGACCTTAATAAAGTCATCAAGGAAACCAAGCAGCCCAAATCCGAGTGTAACTAATAAGAGCAAATAAGTCTTTACAGTTGGTTCAGAGAACTTCCCTGTCATCACAATGGTAGTAATGGCAATCGAGAGAAGGATCATAATTCCCCCCATCGTAGGAGTACCGGATTTCTTTAAATGTGATTGAGGACCTTCCTCTCTTATGCTTTGCCCAAATTTTAATCTTCTCAAGAAGGGGATAAAGATGGGAGAAAGCAGGACTGTTACTAAAAAGCTCATTATTATTGTAAAAAATATTACTTTCTCCATCATTTTGCTCCCTCCTTTCCATCCTGGAGCAGATTATTTATTACCTTCATTTTTTCTGCTATCACAGCAATATCATATGTTGAATTATTTTCATTAAGAAGTATTTCATCTGAAAAGAGGAAATTAGTCACTTTAAGTTCTGTTTTTTGTTGTTGGTTTAATTTTTCTATATATAGTTCCATCATGTCCTTTAAGCCTTTCAATAAGTCATTAGTAAAAAATATTGGAAAATGATTAGGAGTATATCGGGGAATCTCCATCTCTTCCTTCCACAGGGCAGCAACTGCACCATTTTCAATGGCTTTCTTCAACTCCCCTGTATTCTCGCCAAGAGGGATGAACACTCCTCTGAATTGGGGTACATCTGAAATTGTCGCGACCGTATGAAAAAAAAGCTCATGATCCTGTATTCCTTTCATTTTCGGAAACAGTTTCGCTAAATCACCATACGCTAATAACATTTTATCGCTCCTCTATTGCCGCTTTTGCAACTAGCCGGTCATCAAAATCAAAAACTTGATTTCCAATTAGCTGATAGGTTTCATGCCCTTTTCCAGCTATTAATATGACATCACCTTCAGCTGCCATGTTAATTGCATAATAAATTGCTTCTTTTCGGTCAAGAATAACTTTATATTTTTGACCTTTTACCCCAGCTTCCATATCTGCCAATATCGCGAGGGGATCCTCACTACGGGGATTATCAGAAGTGAAAATAGCATCGGTGCCATACTGACATGCAATACTTGCCATTAATGGCCTTTTCGAACGGTCCCTGTCCCCGCCACAGCCAACGATTACAAAAATTCTTTTTGCAGCAATTTGCTTGACTGTTTTCAATGCATTTTCTAAGCTGTCTGGCGTATGTGCATAATCAACAATCACAGTAAATTTCTGTCCTGCATCGACTGTCTCAAAACGGCCAGAAACACCTTTCACTTCCTCAATTGATTGAATGATCGGTTTCATAGGAATGCCGGATGCTATCCCTGCACCAATTGCTGCCAACACATTATATACGCTAAACATCCCTACTAGCTGCATAGATATTTGATAAATTCCAAATGGACTATGTAATTCAAATGATGTCCCAAAAGCTGTCATTTGGATATTTACAGCTTGTAAATCTGCAGGCTGATCAATCCCATATGTTAAAACATGAGCTGATGTTGCTTTTATATAATGATTGGTTACAGAATCATCGTTATTTAGAACGGCATACTTTGGAGGATTATATCGGAATGCACTGCCTAACTGTGCAAACAAAAGACCTTTTGCATTTCTATACTCATCCATGGTTTTATGGAAATCCAAGTGATCCTGAGTTAAATTTGTGAAAACGGCTATATCAAAATCACACCCGTGGACCCTTCCTTCATCCAAAGCATGAGAAGAAACTTCCATCACTGTTGATTGTACACCAGCATCAGCCATTCGTCTGAAAATCCTTTGCAGTGTAAGGGCATCTGGAGTTGTATTTTTCACTTCCGATATTTTATCCCCTATTTTTGTATACATTGTCCCAATCAAGCCAGTCTTTCTGCCATAATCGGATAATATTTTTTCGATTAAATGGCTTGTTGTTGTCTTGCCATTTGTTCCGGTAATCCCAATTAAATGCAGTTTCTTACTTGGCTGTTTGAAAAAGGAGTCGGCTAATAACGCCATTGCACGCCTTGTATTTCGAACAACAATAACCGGTACAGAAAGGTTCATTTCTTTTTCGGAAATGATTGCGGCCGCACCCTTCTTTACCGCAGAGGAGGCAAAATCATGTCCATCTACTGTAAATCCTTTAATACAAATGAACAAACTGCCTTTTTCCACTTTACGACTGTCATTTTCTATTGAAGAGATGTCAGGATTTTCTCCGCTATATGCCATGTATGGCTGCAAATCATGCAAAAGCGTATGTAACTTCATTTCGTCATCCCCTTAACTCATAGACTTTACATACTATAATCCATGCCATATTAGAAACAGCCAAAAATCGTAACGATTTTCATTTTACATGAAAAATTGACATTTAGCTATTCGAATTTACTAAGTCTAAAAATGGATAATAAAAATGCAGGCGGCGTATCATAATGGGCCGCCCGCTTTTTTTTAGAATGGCATTATTTTATTCTTCCTTGCCAAAATAAAGTCTTATTGTGGACCCTTCTTTAAGCTTTATTCCCGGTTCTGGTGTTTGCTTAACCACTTTGTTCCCTTCCCCGCTAGCATCTATTCTTAAATTAATATATAGTTCTCCGAGCTCTTTTTTCGTTATCCCTACTAAATCCGGCACTTCGATCATCGGAACATCAGGCCATGTAAGCTTTTTCTCGATTTGTTTTTCCCTCGGCTTAACTCCCATCGCACGCAGACTATCTTCCATAATGTCTCCTACAATCGGGGCAGCAACAACTCCCCCAAATTGAACGGTGCCTTTTGGATTATCTACAGCAACATATACAACTAGCTGTGGATCATCTGCTGGGGCAAAGCCAATAAATGAAACGATATGGTTATTTTCAAGGTATCTGCCGCCTTGGGCCTTTTGGGCTGTTCCGGTTTTTCCTCCCACACGGTACCCGTCAATAAATGCTTTACCTCCCGTTCCTTGGGCCACAACACTTTCAAGGGCATATCTAATTTGATCTGATGTTTCTTTTGAAATTACTTCCCTTTTAGCTGTAGGAGTTTTTCTCATCACAACTTCACCAGTTATTGGATCAATGAGTTCCTTTGCTACATATGGCGTATATAATGTCCCGCCGTTTATAGCTGCTGAAAGGGCAGCAACTTGTTGGATGGGAGTGACTGAAACCCCCTGTCCAAAAGCAGTAGTTGCTTGTTCAACGGGCCCCACTTTATCCATATTAAACAGGATTCCAGTTCCTTCTCCTTGCAGGTCTATTCCTGTTTTTTCACCAAATCCAAAGTCTCTTATATATTTAAATAAAGTTTCTTTTCCTAATCTATCACCAAGCTCAACAAAGCCAGGGTTACACGAATTTTGAACTACTTCAAGGAATGATTGGCTGCCATGGCCGCCTTTTTTCCAGCATCGCAATCTTGCTCCGCCCACTTTAACGTAGCCCGGATCATGGAAATGATCTTTTTTCAGATCTACCTTCCCTTCCTCCAATGCGGCAGCAAGTGTTATGATTTTAAAAGTAGATCCTGGTTCAAATGTACTCCAAATTGGGAGATTACGGTTGTAAACTTCAGGTGAGACATTCCGGAAATTAGCAGGATCAAAATTTGGCCTGCTTGACATCGCTAATATTTCTCCATTATTCGGATTCATCGCGATAGCAATTATTCCATCTGGGTTATAAGTCGCTTGAGCATTATCTAATACCCGTTCCATAATGGTCTGAACCTTAGAATCTATTGTTAACCTTAAATCTAATCCATCCTCAGGGGGATCATAATCGTCAGCCATATCATTCATTCGTTCACCTTTTGCATTTGCATAAAACTTAACGGATCCCTTTTTCCCCTGCAATTCTTTATCATAATAAAGTTCTAAACCCATCAACCCTTGATTATCAATCCCGGCAAACCCTAAAACATGGGACAAATAATTTCCAAATGGATAATGTCTTTTTGAATCCTCACCAAGATAAACACCATCTATATTCAACGCTCTTATTTCTTTTGCCTTTTCATGGGAGATCTTTCTTCCAGCTGTTAATTTTACATCTTTTTCTTTCTTAGTAATCTCTGAATAAATTTTTTCCTTAGATGCATTAAGGACTGCAGCCAATTTTTCCGCAACATCATGAGGGTCTTTAATTTGCCTTGGTACTACATATATTGTAGGTGCACTGACATTTGTCGCAAGCGCGATCCCATTACGGTCAACGATTTCGCCTCTTTCAGGTTCGAAGGGTATATCACGGCTCCATAGTTCTTTTGCACCATCTGTTAATGAGTTGCCCAAAAAGAATTGAACATATCCAAGCCGAATATCGATTATAAAAAAAATTAACATGCCTGCGACTAAAGCTATTGTTAACCTTTTTCTCACTGTTACATTAGAAACACGCATACACGAACGATCCTCCTTAGTTTATGGCTCGTTCCAATATATGCTTGTACCCATTTAAATAGAATAAGAAAAGCGGAGGCGCCTTGCCCAGGGGCGACAAGCATAAGACCAGCCAGCAGGAAGGTTGTTCTTTACCTTCATGCTGGATGGACTTATGACCTCGAGCCCCTAGGCGCTGCAGCTAGACAATAGAAATGCGGAGGACCTGAAGCTAGACAATAAAAAAAGACCAACAGAACATTGGACAAATAATCAAAAACTTTGATTATCACTCCATATATTTTGTTATGGTCTTCAGTTCTTTGTTTAATCTTTCACTTCAATCGTTTCTTCCTCGTCTTCTACTGTTTGCTCCTCTTCGTCCACTCTGTATTTTTCAATCGGAGGCTCTAACTCTACTATTAAATATTCACCTTCGTTAAATAATGCACCAGGTTTTAAATTTTGCTTCTTTACATATCCATTTCCAACAGAATTTAGCTTTAAATTTCCTAGCTTGGCAATCTTCATTACGTCTCGCAATGACCAACCTGTCATATCCGGAATCGTTAATTGCCCATCTGTTCGAATCATAACCTTTTCTTTCGAAAGCAAGTTTGAGCTAGCTTCTGGAAGCTGTTTTATTATCTGATTGCCTTTTCCAATTACAATCGGTTCCATCCCTTTGTTATTTAATTGTTTAATAGCCTCTTCGGTTGTTAGGTCTGTCACATTAGGTATTAAATCAAAATTAGGTTTTGTTTGCACTACTGGATCAATATTCAAATATTGCAGACTGCTCTTCATAACCGGATTAAAAATATCAGCAACTGGAATTGCTCCACTCGTATGAATATCAATTTCAGGCTGCTGGACTGCCACATAGACAACTAACTTAGGATCATCCTTTGGAGCCATTCCTAAAAATGAAAACACATAGTTTTGACGGCCAGTTAAATATCCGCCTTGAGGATCAGGAATTTGTGCAGTCCCTGTTTTTCCAGCAATATCGTATCCTTCAATATTGTAATAATTGAAGCCGGTTCCTTTAGGTGAGGATACGACCGTTTCCAAAATATCTCTAACTTGTTTTGCTGTGTTTGCGGAAATAGGCTTTCCTGCAATTTCGGGCTCGGTCTTTTTAACTATTCTATCATCACTATTAGGATCGACAATTCTACTAATAATATGAGGCTTCATCATATTCCCATCATTGGCGATAGCAGTAGCCGCCTGAACCTGCTGGATAGGAGTAATAGCTGTTCCCTGCCCAAAGCCAGTTGTTATTTTTTCCAATGGCCAATTATAGACGATTTTACCTCCTGTTTCTTTCGGCAATTCAATTCCTGTTGGCCGGTCAAAGCCAAAACTCGTTAAATATTGTTCGTAGCGGTCAAAGCCCAGTTTTTCTTTTACAAGTTTTGCGAATACAACGTTGGATGAGCGTTGAACCCCTTCTAAATAGGAAATGGTTCCCCAGCCATTGCCATTGTTCCAATCTCGAACAGGTCTTGTCTTATTATCTACGGCATATTGTCCTGACTTAAATGAATCATTCGGGTTGAAAACTCCTTCTTCAATAGCCGCTCCCAAGGTAAAAATTTTCATCGTTGAACCTGGTTCAAATGAATTCTCAATGATCTCATTATGCCATGTTTCACTTATCCCTTCCTTCGTCATTGGGTGAAATGAGGGCCTTTGCCCCATTGCCAGGATCTCTCCGGTTTTCGGATCTGCCACAACCGCGAAAATTTTCTTTGGTTTATATTCGCTATCTACTTTATTTAAAGAATCCTCCAAAAAGGTTTGGATTTTCTTATCAATCGTTAAATAGACATCCTGTCCATCACGAGCAGGGGTAACATGTTCCTCACTGTCAGACAATAGGTATCCCCAAAGATCACTTTCGTATTTAACCTTGCCATTTTCCCCTGTCAAAATATCATTCAGACTTTGCTCTAATCCGAGCATTCCTATTGTATCAGTTCTATTTTTTTCAGTTTCTTTTTTTTCTACGTAACCAACTAAATGGGAAGCAAATACACCATTAGGATAAAAACGTTTTGTATCTTTAATGAATGTAATCCCAGGAAGCTTCAATTCTTCTATTTCTCTTTTCTTCTGGTTTGTTAAATCACGGCCAGCTTTGCCGAACTCAACCTGAAAAGGCTTTTCATTACTATCAGGTTTTAATTTAGTTAAGATTTTATAAATGTCTGACTCATTCATTTCAATTACTTTTGCAAGTTCTCTTGCCGTTTTTTCTGGATTCATCACGTGACGGGGCTTTTTATCATTTGTGGTCATTTTCTCATCTAAAATCGCAACAAGTTTATATGAGTTCATATCAGTAGCGAGGACTTCTCCATTTCGGTCAAATATCGTCCCTCGCCTTGCTTCTATTACTCTTTCATTTTCATATTTTTGTTGCGCCTTTGCAGCTAGAACATGTCCCCGGATTTCACCTGTCATTTGTATGGAGATAAAGCGGTAAACTAAGACAAAAAAGAGCAGACCAAATATTACAAATAATATTGCTGCTCCAAAGTTAATATTTGGCTGTTTTTTAATCATTAATCGTGCACAACCTTAACATTGTTTTCATTTAATTTCAGCCCTAGCTCCTTCGCCTTTTCCCAAATCCGTTCGTATGTACTTAGTTCGCTTACTTGCATTTCAAGATCTCCATTTACCCTATTCTGTTCCTGAATAGCTACTTTTGTATCTTGAATTTCTTTATTTATTTCGTAAATTGCCGCTTGATTAGAGACAATATTAACTGCACCAAAACAAACAATCCCTGTGAAAACTAAACCTAATATTTTTTCCCCTGGTGAAAGCCACGGATTTCGATTCTTTACCTTCTTTGGTGCTTGTACCATTTGTTTTTGCTGTTCATGTCTTTGCTCTTGCTGGAGTTTCCGCGCTAGGTTTCCCATTCTATCCCTCCTGTTATAGTTTCTATTTTAGTTTTCAATTATTTTCTATAATTTTTCAGCGATTCGAAGCTTTGCTGATCTAGCTCTATTATTCATCTCCAGTTCTTCTTCAGACGGAGTGATAGGCTTTCTTGTAATTAATTTTAAGACTGGTTTGAATTCATCTGGAATAATCGGCAATCCATGAGGGAGATTAGGTGTTTCGCTCGCAGCTTTAAATGAAACCTTGCAAATCCTATCCTCGAGTGAATGGAATGTAATGACACTAATCCTTCCGCCAGGCTTCAAAATATCAATAGCTTGCTGCAAGGATCTCTCAAATACGCCTAATTCGTCATTAACGGCAATACGTATTGCCTGAAAAACTCTTTTTCCAGGGTGACCGCCTTTTCTTCTAGCGGGGGCTGGAATTGCTTCCTTAATCAATTCAACGAGCTGGCCAGTCGTTTCAATTGGAGACAGTTCGCGTGCAGCTTCAATTTTTCGAGCAATTTGCTTTGAAAACTTTTCTTCTCCGTATTTAAAGAAAATCTTTACTAAATCACCATAGCTCCAATGATTAACGACATCATAAGCAGAAAAATCTGCATCCATGTCCATTCTCATATCTAATGGAGCATCATGATGATAGCTAAAGCCTCGTTCAGGAGTATCTAATTGGGGAGATGAAACACCTAAATCATACAATACCCCATCAACTTGATGAACTCCCAACTTTTCCAATTCCGCTTGAAGATGTTCAAAGTTACTTTTAATAAATGTTATTCTATCACCGTATTTTGCAAGTTTTTCCTTAGCATGTAAAATAGCCGTATCGTCTTGGTCAAAAGCATATAGCTTTCCATTACCTGATAGCTTGGACAATATTAATTCACTATGTCCTGCCCCGCCTAATGTACAATCAACATACACGCCTTCAGGATGAATATCCAAACCATCTACTGTTTCTTTCAGTAATACTGTTGTATGTTCAAACATGATGTCCACCTCTTTTTCTGCTGAATAAAGTTAAATATCAAACCCAATCATATTCTCTGCAATTTCAGCAAAAGATTCCTCTGAATCAGAGAAATAATCCTCCCATAAACTTTTACTCCATATTTCAATCCTGCTGGAAACCCCTAAAACGACACATTCTTTTTCCAAGTTTGCATATGAAGCAAGAGGGGAGGTTATATTTATTCTTCCTTGTTTATCAATTTCACATTCCGTAGCACCAGAAAAGAAAAAACGGGTAAATGCACGAGCATCTTTTTTTGTGAGCGGTAAGCCTTTAAGCTTTTCTTCTAGCAGCTTCCATTCATCCATTGGGTAGCCAAACAAACATTGATCCAAGCCGCGTGTTAGGACAAATGATTCTCCTAAACCATCACGGAATTTAGCAGGTACAATTAAACGGCCCTTATTATCAATGTTATGATGGTACTCCCCCATGAACATACCCACTAACCCCACTTTCTTACTCAAATGTACCACATTCCCCCACTTTCCTCCACATATTTTTAAAATTCTATGACTGGCTTTAAAATCCTTTAGAAAATATCAGCTATTCCCATTTTTTCGTTCGTCTTTTCCCTACAAATCTTTGCACCATTTTAAAATCCTCTCTGTTCTTCAACAAAAAAAGACTTCATCCTATGGGATAAAGTCTTTTTTCGGCAAATATTTTATTGCTTACATTTTAATTAATTTATGGGTGCCATCGAATGTAAAGCTGCACTCCAAAAGGTTATGGATAAAGTTAAATCCATATTGATTGATAAAGAATAAACAATTCAACATCCGTTCTTGGGGTGAACCTAGTGGCCTGATGGCATTCTCTACCCTTGCAAACTTATTTATCAATACGTCATATTTTAATTGTTCTGCCTGATCAAGCTTTGCTTCCATAAAATCCAGCTGCTTGATCAATAAGCCTTCATTCTTTTTAAGAAGTGGAACCAAGCCTCTATCTTTTTTCATTAAATAGCTTTCCAGCATTTCGTAATTTTGCAGAAATTCCTGCTTTGTTTTATTGAAAAGCTCTTTCAATTGCTGATCCCTAATTGATTGTAGAAACTGAAGCCTTTCCTTTTCTGTACCCGAAATTAATACTTCTTCCAAATCAAGCCCAAGCTCAAGTATATCTGATTCTATAGAGCGATCTAGGAAGGTAATATTTAGACGAGGTACGATTGGAGGCATTCTTAAATCAAAGTGTTCAAACGCCATTTTTAGCTCTGCCCAGTACGCAATTTCTCCAGGTCCAGCAATAAAAGCAAGTGTTGGAAATAGCCATTCTTGCATGATCGGTCTAGTTACTACGTTATTGCTAAGCTTTTCAGGAAACTCCTGTGTGAGATCAAGCAAGCTTTGCCGGGTGATTTGAAAGGAACCGTCTTTTCCGCTGAATGCATCCTTATCCTTATCATACTCTAGGAGGATTCTTTCATAATTATCTTCGTCATAATAAAATAAATTTGCAGCATCATTACTTATTTCAATCATATTTGAAAAGCCATCTTCTTTAAGTTCAGACTGCTGGGATAATACAGATTTCGTGATCTCTTTAAAGCTGTTTATTTGTTTGACAAAAAACTCCTTTTCAAGACTTCGAAGTTTTCGGTCACCTGAATCAATAATTAAGAGACCCGTATCCTTAAACATCTGCATAATAAGATAGGCAAAAAAATCAACAAATGAATCAGATTTGCTGATAGCTGCTTCCGCTTCTGCCAGAAGGCCTAGCGTATGTTCAGTTTCCCCAAAAGTTTGAATAATCGCTTCCACCCATTTGAGACACTGTTCCCGGTCGATCGTAATATCAGAGACCATTCGTTTATCACGTATTTTTTCCGGATATACTTTCTTTTCGATTTTATTGTTATTTTCAACATATACATGATTAACTTCCTGATAATCATGATCCTCTCCTGCAATCCAAAAGACTGGTATAACCGGAATATTTAATTCCTGCTCCTTTTGTTTCGCCAGGCTAACGATCGAAATAATCTTATGTATGCTATAAAGTGGCCCAGTAAGTATACCCGCCTGCTGACCACCAATAATAACTGTACTATTTTCCTGCTTCAGCTTTTGGAGTGAAGACTGAACCATTTCAGAGCCTGGGAATTTAGACATGTATTGTTCAATGTGAGCTGCGAGTTCTTCTCTCATATATGAACGATTCAATAATTCTCCGCGGCGTTTTTCAAAATCTAAGTGGTCATTGTAACGATAATGAAAATATCTCTGAATATTCTTTGTCTGTTCTAAATATTCTGTTGCAAATCGGTTTGTCGCCGGTAAGGAGAGATTTAAAATCTCCATTTAAGTCTTCCTTTCTAATCCACAATTTTCATTAATAGGCTGTACATGCTTATCAATCATTCTTATTCATCTTCATTTGTTTCCATATGAGTATAGCATTGTCTGATTTGAAAAGAAAAAGACTTTGCTCAAAATTATATTAACCTCCCGCTACAAATCCACTTACGCTTTGAATTAATCCAATTACTGTTAACACAATATATGCCGTAAAAAATACGAGAAAATTAAATCGCCAAAACCCTTTGAAAACTAGCAGCAAATTTATTTCATGTTTGATTTTCCAATGAAGTAAGACAAATATAATGGCTAAAACAAGCAAGGATAAAAAAATAATCCATAAAAACGATTGTTCCCAAATTGCCAGTATTAAAAAATGGACAGAGATGATAAACAGGAAGGTACTTACATCTAGAGCCATGTGTACTGATTTTTTATGCTGCCTTGTCACTTGCTTACATATAATGAATACGAGAAAATAACCTAATAATGGAATTGTAACAAATATAGCAATGACTGAAGATAAAAAAGATATCATTCATACGCCTCCCTTCCTTAATACTCCTTACCTTTTATCGAATGATAAAAAAATTCAGTAAGAGGAGCATGCACTCCAATGTCACCTGCCTTTTCCAGCACATAGCCTAGGATCGCATCCACTTCAGTCGGTCGATTTCCATCTAAATCTTGGAGCATGGATGAACGATTAGCAGCTGTTTTCCTGCATACATTTTCAAGATGTGATAGTGTCTCATCTTTATTCTCCATATATAAAATAGAACTAATTTCGTTAAACATTTGCTTAAAGAGCTTATTGTAATATGGGTTGTCAAGTAGTTCACCATTGCGAACATTTAAAACTGCGGTTAAAGGATTAATAACTGAATTTACAATTAGCTTTTTTACTAGCATGCTTTCATAATCTTTTTCTGTCACAAACGGAAAGCGATCAACATATTGATTTGCTATTTCATTCATAAGGTTTAAAGATTGGCCCTTATATATAGCTATTCTCGTAATTCCATTTCCTGTATGAATAACATGATTTAAACTTTCCTTCTTTGCTCCATGCTCGACAGATCCAATATAAACATTATTCGCCTGTATCGAATCCAATAATTTGATATGCCCCATACCATTTTGCAGAAATAAGAAAGATCCTTTATAGCAGGGGGCAATGTCTGCGATTCTCTGCAAAATATCGGGCAAATGATATTGTTTAACAGCAAGAATTGTTAAATCTTCATTTCCTTCCCAAGCAGAAAACTTTGCAGTGTTAATAGAATGAACGATCTTTTGTTCATTTTTTTCAAAAATTAATCCTTCAGATGATAAGGTAAACTCCTGTTCCATTGAACGGACATATAAGCATACATGATGAAATTCATTTAGATAATGGGCAAATAGAAGACCTAATGATCCTCCGCCAATAATTGCAATTTTCATAACATCCACTTCACTATCTATGTATTTAGTCATATTTTAACAGAAAAATGATAAAAGGTAATTAGAAAGACTACTATTAAGAGTTAATTATATGTATACAAAGAACCCCTTTTTCGGAAGTGAAAAAGGGAAATAATAACCTTAACATCCAATTCAACAAATTAACTGCATTCACAGCATCTCAAATATTGACTGAAAAGGTTTTATTTAAAAGAAAGCTTGTCGTATAATTGCCGCTTTTAAAGTCTGAATCCATCAATATTTCTTTAAAAAGAGGTGCATTTGTATTAATTCCCTTTAACTCAAGTTCAGCAAAAAATTTGCTAGCCTTCCTTATTGCCTCATCCCTAGTTTCACTATATATTATGCACTTTGCGATCATTGGATCATAAAAGGGTGTAACAGTAGAGGCTGAATCATATCCTGAATCTACACGGACACCTTTAATGGCATGCCATTGGAACACTTCAATTTTTCCCGGAGAAGGCAGAAAACTTTTCGGGTCTTCTGCATATAATCTAAATTCAATCGCATGTCCCGATCTGCTTATTTCATTTTGCAACAGCGGTAATTTATCTCCCCTAGCAACAAGAATTTGCCATTCCACTAGGTCCAAACCCGTTATTTGTTCTGTAACAGGATGCTCTACTTGAAGCCTTGTATTCATTTCTAAAAAATAAAAATTTTCCTGCTCATCCACAATAAATTCAATTGTGCCTGCATTTTTATAGTTAACTGCAGAGGCTGCTTTTAAGGCTGTCTCGTACATTTTCCCCTTACATTCTTCAGTTAAAAATGGGGATGGTGATTCCTCTACCACTTTTTGGTGCCTTCTTTGAATGGAGCAATCCCTTTCGTACAAGTGGACATTATTTCCATAATCATCTCCAAAAATTTGTACCTCTATATGCCTTGCATTTTCTATATATTTTTCAACAAATACTTCTTCTGAACCAAAATAGGCTTTTGCTCGCGCTTTCGTAGACCCAAAGGATTTGGCAAGGGCTTGCTCATTTTCACAGCGTATCATGCCTATTCCTCCACCGCCTCCGCTAGCTTTAAGCATTACTGGATAACCAATTAACTCTGCGAGCCGGCAAGCTTCCTCAAGTGTAGAGGTTCCTTCCTCACTGCCTGGAACTACTGGTACACCCGCCTCCATCATCGTTCGCCTTGAGACAATTTTGTCTCCCATTAATTCAATCGTATCCGGAGATGGACCAATAAATGAGATTCCCGCCTTATGTACAGCCTTTGCGAAATCCGCATTTTCCGATAAAAAGCCATAGCCAGGATGAATGGCATCTACTCCTTCCTTTTTCGCGATTTCCAGTATCGTATCCATTTTTAAATACGATTGATTCACCGGTGCTTCTCCAATACTAAATGCATGTGCAGCCTTTTTGACGAAAGGCATTTCCTTGTCGGCATCGGAATAAACAGCGACAGTTTCAATGCCCATTAAATGACAGGTTTTGATAATACGTAAAGCAATTTCTCCTCTATTTGCAATTAATATTTTCCTCACTAATGGCTCTCCCCTTTCTTCCTCGATGTCTAACAAGAAGCTGATCTAAAGTCCATTGAAAGGTTAAATAATCCATGTAGTATACTTCTACAACCTTCCGTGTTTTCCTCCTTTACGTGTAAACGGTTCGATGAGAATAATCGCTAGTCATTTCCATATAAAGATTAAATGTCAGATTGATTACAATTTCCTGATTATTGTTATATAA